>CAZKWG010000301.1:0-8967 GCA_964556105.1 uncultured Enterobacterales bacterium
GGCAGCGCGCTCCCCAGCGCGAGGCCCAGCGCCGCCCAACCCAGACCGCCCGCCGGAGCCCCGAGCAGCCCCACCGCCAGAAGCAGCGTCGCCCCCAGGAAGAGCAGCCCATGAACCTGACCGATGCCGATGGCCAGCGCCTCTGCGAGCGCCCCGACGGCGCCCAGCAGCGGATCGGCGCCCAGGAGCACCAGCGCTGGCCCGAGCGCCAGGACCGAGAGGGCGCGGGCGCTCAATGGATGGCGAGGGCGCCAAGACCCCACGCCCTCCGCGACGGCCAGGGCGATCGCGAAGGCGCCCAGCGCGCCCAGGGTGGTGAGCGGCGCGCCGCCCAGGATCGAGGCTGCTCCTTCGAGCGTCGCGCTGAGCAGCGCGCCGACCGCGAGCGACCGAAGCCAGGGGAGGGGAGGGAAGGGGGGCCAGCGCATACCGGAGCGAGCATACCGCGCGAGGGGCTGGGGAGGGAACGCGCCGCCGCCGGTCATGGCCCGACATCGCACCAGCCCTGCGCGAAGCCATGGAGGATCGCCACTAGATATCGGTACATCCGTTCCGGTAGTTGACCTGACTTTCTTATGGTTGCTACAACAAGTTCCTATCGACGGCAGCGATAACGAACACCGAGAGAACCTGAACGTTCCTTCGGGGTGTGTCTTGCCGCTCTACCCGCACTCCCTCCCCCCGCGCAGCCCCTTCGGATCAGCCCCATGGCCATGTTCAACCCGAGCCGCACAGCCCTTGGCCTGGACATCGGCTCAAGCGGGCTGAAGCTCATGGAGCTGGCCCAGGAGCCAAAGACGGGCAAATGGCGGCTCGTGAACTTCGGCATGGCCCGCCTGCCGCCGGAGGCCATCGTCGATGGCGCGGTGATGAACGCCAACGCCATCGTGGACGCGATCAAGGAGCTCGTCCAGAAGCACCGCGTCAAGACGAAGAACGCGGTCGTCTCGGTGGCAGGCCACTCCGTCATCATCAAGCGCGTCAACCTGCCGACGATGACCGACGACGAGCTGGAAGAGTCGATTCAGTGGGAAGCCGAGCAGTACATCCCCTTCGACATCAACGACGTCTACCTGGACGTTCAGCGCCTGGCCAGCGTCACCGATGACCCTGGGCAGATGGAGGTCCTGCTCGTCGCCGTCCGCAAGGAGCAGGTCAACGAGTTCCAGTCCCTGATCCAGCAGGCGGGGCTGACGCCGTCCGTGGTCGATGTGGACGCCTTCGCCATCGCGAACATGTTCGAGCTGAACTACGACACGCCCATGGACACGGTCGCGCTGATCAACATCGGCGCGAGCAACATCAACATCCACGTGATCAAGCGGGGCGTCAGCGCCTTCACCCGCGACCTGAACATGGGCGGGCGGCAGTTCACCGAGGAGATTCAGCGCACGCTGAACATCTCTTACGAGGAGGCCGAGGCGCTCAAGGTGGGCGGCGACGAGCGCGACGCGCACGCGGTCGTTCCGGAGGAGATCGAGCGGGTCCTGGCCAGCGTCGGCGAGACCCTGGCCACCGAGATCCACCGCTCCCTGGACTTCTATCTCTCGACCTCGTCGGACACCGAGCTCAGCCGCATCTACCTCTCCGGAGGCGCCGCACGCACGCCTGGGCTGCCGCGCGCCATCTCCAATCTGACCAACCTGCCCACGGAGCTGGTGGACCCGTTCCGCCGGATCCAGATTGACGAGCGCGCCTTCAACCCGTCGTTCCTCAACGACGTGGGACCCCAGGCCGCCGTCGTCGTGGGCCTCGCCCTGCGGAGGCCCGGCGACAAGTGATCCGCGTAAACCTACTCCCCATCCGCAAGTCACGACGCGCCGAGGCGCTGCGCACCGAGCTCACGCTCGCGGGGCTCGCGCTGCTCGCGCTCGTGCTGATCATCGCCGTCGTGCAGGTCTGGACCCAGCTGAGCATCGGCGAGGCGCAGGCCGAGAACGCCCGCCTGAAGAACAAGATCGAGGAGATGAAGGCCGTCGTCACCCGCGTCGAGGAGATCGAGGCGCTCAAGGCGGACCTGCAGAAGAAGCTCCAGGTGATCAAGGAGCTGAAGGCGAACAAGGCGGGGCCCGTGCGGCTCCTCGACGAGCTCGCCCAGGCGACGCCGGAGAAGCTCCAGCTCACCTCGCTCGAGGAGAAGGAGGGCCTCATCAAGCTGGCCGGCGTCTCCGTCTCCAACGAGGTCATCTCGCAGTTCCTGAGCAATCTGGAAGGCTCGGAGTATCTGCGCGAGGTCTACCTGAACGCCATCGAGCAGAAGGACGTGGACGGCGTCAAGCTCAAGTCCTTCTCCGTGACCATGCGCCTCATCGTGCCGGGCACGGAAGAGGAGGCGCCGGAGAAGAAGAAGGGCAAGGCCGGCAAGGCGGGCAAGGAAGACAAGGCGGGCAAGGCGGCCGAAGGCGCTGAAGAACCCAAAGACTCCAAGACCGAAGAGAAGGCTGGCTGAGCCAGGAGAGGAGCGTCGTGAAAGCGTCCGATGTGCTCGATCGCCTCAGCAAGCTCCCGCGCCCGCAGCGGCTGGTCATCTATGCCGTCGCCGGGGTGCTGCTGCTGGTCGCCTGGTGGTTCAGCCTGATGAGCCCGTCCGTGGACAAGCTCGACAGCCTGGAGAAGGAGCGGACCAATCTGGCCGCGCAGCTCGCGCAGGTCGAGACCCGCGCGAAGAACCTCGCCGCCCTCGAGGCCGAGCTCGAGACGCTGAAGGCGGATCTCAAGCAGGCGCTGAAGGAGCTGCCGAACGACCGCGAGATCCCCGGGCTCTTGAAGGGGATCAGCACGCTCGGCCGCAACGTGGGCCTGGAGGTGCGCAAGTTCCAGCCCATGCCCGAGAAGAAGCGGGAGTACGTGGCCGAGGTGCCCGTCACCCTGGAGGTCGAGGGCTCCTACCACGAGGTGGCGATGTTCTTCGACCGCCTCGCGAAGATGAACCGCATCGTCTACATCCAGAACATCACGCTGGGTTCGCCCGATGACCGCGGCGGCAAGGTGGTGCTCAAGGTGGGCGGACAGGCCGTGACCTTCCGCTTCCTCTCCGACGAGGAGATCGCGAGCGCGAAGAAGGCCAAAGAAGGCAAGGGCAAGAAGGGCAACAAAGGAGGCGGCGAGTGAGCGCGCGTTGGACCATCGTGCTCCTCCACCTGGGGCTGCTCTCGGGCTGCGACCTCATCGTCACCGGCAAGGGGTCGCGTGAGGAGCGGGCAGCCAAGACCCAACCCAAGGTGCCCACGGCGACCCCTGCGCCGGGCGCGGCGGGTGCCGAGGGCGCGAAGGCCGCTCCCGAGGCCCCCAAAGACCCGCTCGACGTCGCCATCGAGGCCCAGGAGGGCTACGTCTACAACCCCATCGGCAAGCGCGATCCGTTCCGCTCCTTCCTGGCCGCCGGCCCGAAGGACGACGACGAGACGCCGCGCACGCCGCTCCAACGCTATGACCTCGACCAGTATCAGCTCGTCGGCGTCATCTGGGGCATCGACCGGCCGCGGGCGCTGGTGCAGGACCCCGAGAACACCGGTCACGTCGTCGAGATCGGCACCTACATCGGCAAGAACTGGGGGAAGGTCACCCAGATCACGTCGAGCGGCGCCGTCATCACCGAAGAGTATCAGACCATGGACGGCGAGCTGGTCGTCAACGAGATCCCGATGAAGCTCGCGAGCAACGAAGCAGAAGAGGGGAGGCGTCCGTGAGGGCTGTCAAAGAGATGCGAACCGCGCGGATGATGTTCATCGGCCTGGCCCTCTCCCTCGCCAGCCCGGAGGCGCTCGCGGCCGACCCTGGGAGCCTCGACGACATCGAGGTCCAGGAGGCGGGCGGGGCCACGGCGGTCGTGCTGACCTTGAGCCAGACGGCCGAGGGCTCGGCGGTGAGCACGTTCACCCTGTCGGAGCCCCCGCAGGTGGTCATCGATCTCGCCGAGACGGTGTCCTCCGAGGACGTGGCGAAGCTGGTCGACAAGACCGATCTCATCACCAACGTCACGGTGGAGAACATCGAGGATCCGGGTGGCAGCATCACCCGCGTCCGTCTGTTTCTGTCCAAGGTGGCGACCGCCCAGGTCAGCGCCGTAGGAAACCAGGTTCGTATCGCCCTGGACACGGGGGAGAAGGCGGCGGATCCGCTGGCCAGCGCGCTCGGCGGCACCGGCGACGCGGTCAACGCCGACGGGACGAGCAACGTCTCGCGCACCCCGGACGCCGAGCAGGGATCCGCCTCCAGCGCCGACGCGCCGGATCTGCTCAGCGGCCCGAAGGCGATCAAGCCCGACCCCAGCCTGGCCTCGCTGGACTTCCAGGCCCTCGACGACGTCAGCCGCATCGTCATCGGCACCAACACGTCGATCGACTACGTCGCCGCCCAGCCGCGCAGCAACCTGGTCGTCGTGGACTTCCCCGGCGCCTTCGTCCCCCAGAGCCTGACCCGCACCCTGGACGCGAGCCAGTTCATCTCTCCCGTGCGGATGGTGCGCGCCTACCGCACCAGCACCGGCGCCCGCGTGGCCATCGACCTGCGGAGCAGCGCGACGTACACGGTCACGCGCACGGCCTCCGGCCTGGTCTATGTGGACATCCCCGTCCCCAATGAGCTGCGCCAGGAGCGAGAGGCCGCCGAGCAGGCCGCCGCCGCCGTCAGCCCGGACTCCAACCAGGATCAGGGCCTGAAGAACGCCTACTCGTCGGAGATCCTGATCGGCGCCAGCGGCCGGACGGTCGATCCGCAGGCCGCCTTCGGCAGCGGCAGCGGCTCCAACGATCCCTCGTCGCTGATCGGCGCCTCCGCCGGCTTCAGCATGGACACGTCCACCGCCTCGGACACGCCGTTCACCGGCCGCCGCATCAGCCTGGACTTCGTCAACGCGGACATCCACTCGATCTTCCGCCTGATCTCCAGCGTCTCGCGCCTGAACATCATCGCCAGCGACGACGTGAAGGGCTCGGTCACCGTCCGCATGGAGGACGTGCCCTGGGATCTCGCCTTCGCCGCCGTGCTCCAGGCCAAGGGCCTCGGGTCGCAGCGCTTCGGCAACGTCGTGCGCGTTGCGCCCATCGAGACCATCAAGGCCGAGCAGCAGGCGGCCCTCGAGGCGAAGCGCGCCAAAGAGGAGCTCAACGACCTCCAGCTGCTGGTCATCCCGCTGAACTACTCGCAGGCCAGCGAGATCTCGGGCCAGGTCAAGTCGGTCCTGTCCAAGCGCGGCTCCATCCAGACGGACACCCGCGGCAACCAGCTCATCATCCAGGACGCCGAGGACCGGCTGGCCCAGGTGCGCGAGCTCGTGCGGCACCTCGACAAGCAGACCCCCCAGGTGCTCATCGAGGCGCGCATCGTCGAGGCCACCTCCAGCTTCGACCGCAGCCTGGGCATCCAGTGGGGCGGCGAGCTCGATGCGAGCAGCAACACCGGCTACTCGACGGGCCTGCTCTTCCCGAACAGCATCGGCATCTCGGGCGGCGTGGACCAGGACAGCGACTCCATCTTTTATTCTCGTGGCCAGGACAATCTCCTGGTGGATCTCGGCGCCACGGGCAACGCCGGCTCGATGGCGCTGTCGCTGGGGAGCATCACGGGGCTGGTGAACATCGACGCCCGCCTCTCGGCCCTGGAGAGCGACGGCAAGGGCAAGGTCGTCTCCTCGCCGCGCGTGACGACGCTGGACAACCAGACGGCGACGATCAAGCAGGGCGCGCGCATCCCGTACACCTCCACCAGCTCGGGCGGCACGCAGGTCCAGTTCATCCAGGCGGCGTTGACCCTCGAGGTGACGCCCCACATCACGAGCGACGAGAAGGTCTTCCTCAACATCAAGATCGCCAACAACCGCCCGGACTTCGCCAACCTCGTGCAGGGTCAGCCGGCCATCGCGATCAAGGAGGCGGAGACCCAGGTGCTCGTGGCCGACGGCGACACCACCGTCATCGGCGGCGTGTACGCGACCGAGGAGAGCTGGTCTCAGACGCGGGTGCCCTTCTTCGGCAAGATCCCCGTGCTGGGTTATCTCTTCAAGAACAACACGAGCTCGAGCTCGCGAGACGAGATGCTCGTCTTCATCACGCCACGGATCGTGACCCGCGCGATGACCACCACGGACAGCGGAGACTGAGCTGCGCCAGGGCGTCGCCATCGGCGGCTTCATGGGGGTCGGCAAGAGCACGGTGGGGCCGCTCGTCGCCGCTGGGCTCGGGCTGCCCTTCCTCGACCTGGACGACGCCGTCGCGGAGTCCGCCGGCATGAGCGTGTCCGAGCTCTTCGCGTCCGAGGGCGAGGCGGGCTTTCGCGCGCGAGAGGCCGCGATGGTGGCCCGCGTCTGCATGGGCCCGCCGTCCGTGCTGGCCCTGGGAGGCGGCACGCTGCACGCCGGCGACAACCTGAGCCGGCTGCGCGCGCGCTTCCGCGTGGTGGTGCTGACCGTGGAGTGGCCCGTGCTCGAGGAGCGCCTGCGGGCGCTGTCGGAGGAGGGGCGGCCCCTGCTCGGACGCGGCCGCTCACTCTACCAGGCGAGGCAGGCGGGTTATGCCTCCGCCGGGACGTCCATCGACGTGACGCGGCTCAGCCCAGCGGAGGCGGCCGAGCGGGTGCTGGCGTCCCTGGAGGAGCCCTGCACGCCCCGCTGACCCGGATCCCGGTGCGCTCCAGCGCCGGCGACTACGAGATTCACCTCGTCGCCGGCGGCCTCGGCGGGCTGGGAGCGGCCCTGCGCGAGCGCTGTGACGCGGCGCGCGCCGTGCTGGTGACCAACCCGGTGGTAGGCGCGCTCTGGGCCGAGCCCGCGCTGCGCTCGCTGGAGGCCGCCGGCTTTCGCGCCGCGCGGGTGGACGTCCCGGACGGCGAGGCGCAGAAGACCGTGCAGACCTGGGCGGCCCTGGTCGAGGACGTGCTCAGCCTGGGCGTAGACCGCCGCACCCCGATCGTCGCGCTCGGAGGCGGCGTCACCGGCGACCTCGCGGGCTTCGCCGCCGCCAGCCTGCTCCGCGGCCTGCCGCTGGTGCAGGTCCCGACGACGCTGCTGGCGATGGTGGACAGCTCGGTGGGCGGCAAGACCGGCGTGAACAGCCGGGCGGGCAAGAACCTGATCGGCGCCTTCTACCCGCCCATCCTGGTCTACGCGGCGACCGAGACCCTGTCCACGCTGCCCGACGCCGAGCTGCGCTGCGGGCTCGGCGAGGTGGTCAAGCACGGGCTCCTGGGCGATCCCGACCTGCTCCGCTTCTGCGAGACCCAGGCCCCCGCGATCCTCGCCCGCGCGCCGGACGCGCTCGTCGAGATCGTGGCCCGCTCCTGCGAGGTCAAGCGCGCCGTGGTGGCCCAGGACGAGCGCGAGCAGGGGCCGCGCGCCGCGCTCAACCTCGGACACACGGTCGGGCACGCGATCGAGACCGCCCTCGGACACGGCGCGCTGCGCCACGGAGAGGCGGTGGCCATCGGCCTGCTCGCCGAGCTGCGCTGGGCCGTGGACCGCGGCGCCTGCTCGCCCGCGCTCGTGCCCCGGCTGGCCGCCCTGCTCGCTCTGCTGGGCCTCCCCGATCGTCCGCCTCCGCTGCGGCGTACCGAGGTGCTCCGCGCGGCCGGCGTCGACAAGAAGCGGCATGCTGGTATGCTCAGAACGCCGATCGTCCGGGCAGCCGGAGAGGCAGAAGTGATCGACATCTCCGCGGGAGAGATCCCCCGAATGTTTGATCAGGTACCGGACCTGAGGGAGGACTGATGCGCGCACTGAACCCCCTGTCGATGGCCTTGATCGTGGGCTGCACGTCGGGAGAGCCCCTCACGGCGCCCTACGGCGCTACCGTCAGTCTGGATCCCACGACGATCACCGCCTCGGCCCTGCTCTACTGCAACGAGTCGGGCGCTGAGCCGGACTACACGGGCGGCATGGCCATCGTGGACGTGCTGGTGCTCAGCGACGACGACGAGCCCTTGGAGCGCATCGAGGTGGAGATCGAGGTGGCCAGCATCGGCGGTATCTACGTGATCCCGCAGGAGGCGGTCAAGACCGTCGATCTTCCCGCGGCGGACGCCGACATCGAGACCGAGGCCGACATCCGTGAGGCCTGCACGGACGATGATGGCAACTACGACAACTCCAACGAGTGGTGCGCCTGGTACTGGGACGAGAGCAACGCCCAGTACTACCAGTTCGGCGAGGACTACGCCGACGCCGGCGGCTACGCGCCGACCTACTTCTACGGCATCACGAACAACCGCGGCCTGGCGCAGTTCTACACCTTCTTCGACTGCATCTACGGCGACTCCTACATCTACGCCAGCATCGGCGTAGACTCGGATACACTGACGATCTCGGCCGAGGACGGCTGAGCGGGGCACCCGTCGCGGCGCCCCCTTCTCCTGTGGAGCGCGCGTGCGGATTCTCGTTCTTCATGGCCCCAACCTGAACCTGCTCGGGACGCGCGAGCCCGGGCTCTATGGCGCGCAGACGCTCGCCGAGATCACCGAGCAGCTCGAGGCGCTGGCCCTGGAGCTGGGGCTCACCCTGGAGCACCTCCAGTCCAACTGGGAGGGCGCCCTCATCGACCGGCTCCACCAGGCGGCGGGGCAGGTGGACGGCGTGCTGATCAACCCGGGCGGGCTCACCCACACCTCGATCTCGCTGCGCGACGCCTTCGCCGCGACGCGCCTGCCCTTCGTCGAGGTCCACCTGAGCAACGTCCACGCCCGCGAGCCCTTCCGGCACAAGAGCCTGCTGGCCGATCTCGCGCTGGGGCAGGTGGTCGGATTCGGCCCCATCAGCTACATCCTTGGACTACGTGGCCTCGCGAGCAGGCTGGCCCAGCGGAGCGCCTGATGGATCTCACGGTCGTCGAGAACCTGATCAAGCTGATGAAGGCGAATGAGGTCTCTGACCTCAGCTTCGAAGACGCGGACATGCGCATTCGGGTGCGCTTCGGCGGCGTCGCCCCCGCGGCCGCCCCCGTCGTCGCCGCCGCCCCCGCGCGCGCCGCCGAGCCCGCC
>CAZKWG010000302.1:0-8963 GCA_964556105.1 uncultured Enterobacterales bacterium
CCCGCCCCCTCGCCGCGGGCGGCTTCGTGGTGCCGCCCGGGGTGGCGCCCTCCGCCTGGCCCGAGGCGGCGCAGGCCATGCCCGATCTGATGCGCGCGCTGCTGGCTCCCGACGAGACCACGCCTGCGCCCGTGCCGGCGACCTTGGATCTGCTCCCCCTCGGGTTGCGTTGGTCAACGCTGCGAGACGGGGCGTTGTATGTGGCGAGACGTCGCGTGGATCCAGCGCGATGGGACCTTGTGTTGGATCGTCCGCTCTTGCGGGCGCGCCTGGAGCGGGATGTGGTCCTGGCGCTGCTTCGGCAGGAGCGCCCGGACCTCGCCGCGCTCGTGCTCTCAGCTCCCGCGGCCGCCGGCCCGCTGGTGCGGCCCTGGGCGCTCGCGCAGGCCGACGCGATCCTCGCGGAGATCCTGAGCAACCTCGGCGATCGGACGACGGTGGTGGTCCTGTCGGATCGGGGCTGGCTGATCGTCGCCGGCCCGCGCGTCCCGGTGGGCAGCGATCTCGGCGTGGGCGTGGTGGAGGACATCGCTCCCACGCTGCTCGGGCTGCTGGACCTGCCGGTCGCGATGGACCAGCGGGGTGAGGCGCTGCTCGGGGAGACGTCGCGAAGAACAGCGACCTGGGACGCGCTCGCGCCGCTTGGGCCCGAGGGGGAGCATCGACGCGCCGCGGCGGTCGAGGCGCTTCAGGCGCTCGGCTACGGAGACTGAGGGCGGCGCGCACGAGACCGGGCCGCGAAGAAAGAGCTTCTCCTCGGCAGAAGGTTGCTTTCTTGTTGAAGGCTCATCTCAGGGGCTCCCCCTGGATGTTCAGGCTCGCCACGTGTATGCTGTTCTTGACCTGACCCCTGAGGCGTGTAGTTTCAGGGGCGCCCATCTCCGTCTCGAAGTGACGCTCCGCCGGCATCTCCGGCTCGGGTTTCCCGATGCGCTCTCTGGTGTTGTTCAGCCTCGGTCTCTTCGCCGCTCCTGCGCGGGCCTACGAGACGTTTGAGGACTGGGCATTCTACACAGGAGATCCCCACGTTCACTCTGGCGCATCGAAGGATGGCGGCTCCTCGGACCTGGGCGTCTGCAAGGGCACCTGCGGCAGCTTCTACACCATCTTCGAGGACGGGCGCGCCTCCGGGCTGGACTGGATGGCCGTCTCGGACCACACCAACGGCGACGGCGGCTCGCCGACCTCGGACACGGACGACTACGCGGCGGTGACCGCGATGGCGCTGGACGCCCACGACCCGGAAGGCGGCTTCGTCACGTTGCCCGCCGCAGAGGTCTGGGCGCGCGTGGGCGGCGGCTCCGACATTGGCCACGTCACGGTGCTGATGTTCGGAGAGAACGAGGATCTCGCGTCGCTCGAGCTGACGGATCTCCAGCCCTCGGGCACCACCGCCATCGGGATCGCCTCCTGCGACGCCTTCGGAGACTGGTTCGACGAGGTGGTGGGCACCTTCGGACCCGCGCTGATGATCCCGCACCACCCGGCGGCCAAGAAGCCGATGGCGGTCGACTGGACCTGCCACTTCCCGGAGTACCAGCCGGCGGTGGAGATCTACTCGGAGCACGGGCAGAGCCTGACCGACGACTCGGACGGCTTCGATCCGATGTGGAGCGGGTCGGTCACCTCGGGCACGGTCCACTACGCCATGGACCCGGATGGGCTCGCCCTCGAGATGGGCTTCATGGCGGGCTCGGACAGCCACGACACCCGGCCGGGCAAGATCTGCCAGATAGACTCGGTCCACATCTCCCACCCCTATGGTGGCGGGCACACCGTCGCGATCATGGACAGCTCCGAGAGCTTCGATCGCGAGAGCCTCTATGACGCCATCATGGACCGTCGCACCTACGCCACCAGCGGCCCCACGGTCCCGCTGGTGGTGGAGTACAGCACCGGCGGCGTACACGTCGCCGACGTGGGCGACCCGGTGGGCGTGCCCACCGATCAGGATCTCGACGTCGAGGTCCGGATGCCCTTCGCGTGGGCGGAGTACGTCATCGAGGTCAACCTCGTCACGCCCGACACCATGGAGGCGATGACCTACGAGGAGGACGGGACCTGGTTCTATACCTACAACGCCGAGGAGCTCCCGCCCTGGGTGTACGTCGCCATCGAGATTGACGGCGCGGCCTACTACGGCGACGGCGCCTGCGAGGACGGAGGGCCAGACGACAGCGAGTGGATCTGGGTCAGCCCGAGCTGGGTGAGCGAGGTCGCTCCCGACCTCGACGAGGACGGCGTGAGCTGGGCGGACGGGGACTGCGACGATGGAGACAGCACGGTCTCGCCGCTGGCGGACGAGCTCTGGTACGACGGGATCGACCAGGACTGCGACGGCACGGACGACGACCAGGACGGCGACGGTTACCCGCTCGACGACGACTGCGACGACCAGGACCCGGACACCTGGCCCGACGCGCCAGAGGTCTGGTACGACGGCGTCGACCAGAGCTGTGATGGCCTGGATGACGACCAGGACGGCGACAGCTTCCCGCTCGCCGAGGACTGCGACGACACCTCCGTCGAAATCTCTCCCGACGCCGCCGAGCTCTGGTACGACGGGATCGACCAGGACTGCGACGGCAACGATGACGACCAGGACGGGGACGGCTACCCGCTCAGCGAGGACTGCGACGACACCTCAGCGAGCGTGCATCCTGACGTGGACGAGGTCTGGTACGACGGGATCGACCAGGACTGCGACGGCGACGACGACGACCAGGACGGGGACGGCTACCCGCTCGACGACGACTGCGACGACACCTCGGCCGAGATCTACCCAGGCGGCGTCGAGATCTGGTACGACGGCGTCGTCCAGGACTGTGGCGGCGCCGACGACGACCAGGATGGCGACGGCTACCTGCTCGCGGACGACTGCGACGACACCGACCCGACCGTGCGGCCGGGGGTGACGGAGGTCTGGTACGACGGGATCGACCAGAACTGCGACGGCAACGACGACGATCAGGACGGGGACAGCTACGCGCTGAGCGTGGACTGTAACGACACCGACGCCGACGTCCGCCCTGGCGTGGCGGAGGTCTGGTACGACGGGATCGATCAGAGCTGCGACGGCAACGACGACGACCAGGACGGCGACGGGGTCGCGGTCGGCGACGACTGTGACGACACGGCCGACGACGTCCTGCCAGGGGCCGTGGAGGTCTGGTACGACGGGATCGATCAGGACTGCGACGGCTCGGACGATGACCAGGACCAGGACGGCTACCTGCTCGAGGACGACTGCGACGACGCGGACGCTGACATCCACCCCGACGCGGCGGAGGTCTGGTACGACGACGTAGATCAGGACTGCGACGGCACCGACGACGACCAGGATGGGGACGGCTACCCGCTCGGCGAAGACTGCGACGACACCAGCAGCGCCTTCAGCCCAGGCGTCGAGGACACCTGCGCGGACGGCATCGATCAGGACTGCGACGGCGTCGACGCGCTCTGCGAGCACGACGGCGGACGCGCCGAGACCACGACGGGGCGGCCCTCCCACGGCAAGACGGAGACCGGTGAGACCGAGGAGGGGGAGCCGACGACGGAGTCTGGCGAGCCGAGCACCGGCGATGCCGGCACCGCCTCCGCAGATGCGGAGATCGAGGGCGGGGAGGCGGACACCGGGGCGGTCGCTGAGGACCCGGAGACAGAGCCCACAGCGGAGACGGAGCCTGAGCTCGAGGCGGAGTCCGAGGACACCGGCGCGAGCGCGTCTGCCGAGGACACCGCCGTCTCCGAGGTCGAGGTCGACACGCGGCCGACCTACACCGACGAAGGGGGCGAGCTCTCCCCCATCGGCGACGGCGGCGAGGCCACGGACGACGAGGTGGTGACGCCCGAAGAGCCTACGGTGGGCGTCGATCCGATCGCCGACCCGGACCCGGCCGGTGAGGTCGGGCCTGTGGGTCCCGATCCCAGGGGAGCGTCCCCGGAGCCCGCGAGCGGCTGCGGCGGCTGCGCCAGCGCCCCTTCCGCGGAGGCGCCTGTCGCCGGGCTGGTGCTGATGTTCCTGCTCGCGCTGCGCCGGCGCGTCCGCGACGATCTGCGCTGAGACCCGCCGCGGGCCAGCAGCGGGGTCGCCGCTGCTGCCCCCAGCCGGCGCCGCTCAGAAGCTGAACGGGTCCTTGATGTCGTACAGGTCGGCGATCCAGACGGCGCGCCCCATCGCCGTCCCGATGTCGGTCTCCGCGCGCCAGACCACCTCGCCCTCGGCGCTCACCTCCTGGAGGCGGCCCAGGGTGGTCCAGCTCGTCATGTAGGTGTCGCCCAGCTTCTGCGCGTCGCCGAAGATCGGGTTGAACAGGTCGTCGGGGTCGGTCCACTCCCAGACCAGCTCGAGGGTGCCCTCGTCTACGTCCAGCGCGTACTCGACGACCCGCGACCGCATCGGGTCGTAGTGAACGCCGTTGTCGAAGACCATGAACCCGCCATCCCAGGCCTGGGTCATGTGGGCGTGCGACCACATGTCCGCCGAGTCCGCGGTCGCGATGTCCGCGTAGTCCCCGCCGATATGGGTGAGGACCTCGCCCGTCTTTCGGTCGATGATGAGGAAGGTGTCCAGGTTGCGGCTCATCGCCATGTAGACGTCCCGGTCTTTGTCGTAGACCAGGGAGTTGAAGTGCGAGAAGTCCAGGGCCCGGGTGTTGAAGACCTCGTCGTAGAAGTGCTCGCAGTGCGCGTAGGGCAGGGTCTTGTCGAGGATGGAGAAGACCGTCTCGGCGTAGTCTTCGTCGGTGCTCCCCTCCGGGATCTCCAGGATCCGGTCGCCGACGATCTCGATCATCTCGCCCCCGTACTCCACCGTGCGGAAGTCGAAGGACAACCAGGACATGGTGCCGTCTTCGTGCCTCAGGGCCTCGTGGTGGCCCATCAGCGCGCGCGTGGTGGTGACCTCGGTCCCGTCCAGAGAGACGCGATAGATCTGCGCCACGTCGCTGAGCCCGAGCACGTCCACCTGCATGAAGGTGACGCTGTGGGTGGAGACGTCGAAGTGCGCGCCTGGCACCGACAGCCCGGCCTCGACCTCCCAGTACCAGACGATGTCCCCATCTCGGTCGATGATGACCACCCAGCTCTGGTCGGGCTGAATGAGGGTGGCCAGGACGAAGCCGCCGGGCGCCGTCGCCGCCTCGTCGTGCTCGGAGATGGTCAGGCCGGGCAGCTCCGCCGGGGGGAGGTCGAGCGTGACGCTGACGGCCTCGCTGACGGTCGTTTCTTCGGACGCATCGACGGAGACGGCGCGGAGATCGTAGGTCCCGCCGGCCTTCAGGCCATAGACGACCACCGAGTGTTCGGTCGTCGCCTCCTCGGTCATCGGCGTCGCCTGGTCGAATTCGCCGTCCATCCCGAACTCGACGTACCCATAGGACGGCTCGCTGGTGGTCCAGCTCACGGTCGCGACCGTGGGGATCACCTCGCTGACCGAGAGGACGGGCGCGTCGGGCGTCGTCACGATCGCGTCCTTGTCACCCTCACAGGCGACGAGGGCCAACAGGAGGCTGCTCAGGAGCTTCGTGTGAGAGGGTTTCAGCGGCGCACCCCTTGGTCTGTGGGCTCGTCCGCGACGGGCCCGGTGTGGGCTCACTATAGTTCCAGCCTGAACCCGTCGCCGAACAAAAGATGCGGTAATGCCTGCTCTGGAGGCCCTTACTTCGCGATTTCGCGCGATGGGCTCCGCGAGAGTAGCCCTGAACCGTACCATTTCGGTCACAGCGCCTTGACATCCGCGTGGCGGCGAGGGGGGCCGTTCTCGCAGGCGGCCCGGTCGTGTTAGGCCCAGACATGGTCTTGCCGCGCTTCCCCGTTGGCGCCGTCGCGGTCGAGCTCGCGCGCCCGCGCGTCTGCTCCGAGGTCGTCGCGGGACCGGGGCCCCTCGCTCACCCGGAGGCCCCCGATCTCGCCGGGTCGCTCCGCGCGGCGGAGGCCCTCGGCCGTCGCCTCTGGGACGAGGCCCGCGCGCGCGCCCAGGGTCCTACACGGGACCTGGACGACCGGCGCCTCTACTGGGAGCGCCTGGCCGCGATCGAGGCCGTCCAGCGCGGGGCCCCGCCAGGCCTCGCGGAGGAGGATCTCGTCGCGCAGCTCGACGTCCTCGAGCGGGCGAGCCGCGGCTACGCTCCGCCCCCCTGGGAGCCCGGCGCGCTGCGCGTCCTGGTGAGCGGCTTCGATCCCTTCCTCCTCGACCCCGAGGTGGGCGGCCCCGACGCCATCCACCGCGCCAACCCCTCGGGCGCGGCCGTGCTCGCGCTCAGCGGGCGGACGCTCGCGGTGGAGGGGCTGCGCGTGGCCGTGCGCGGGGTCATCTTCCCGGTGCGCTACGCGGACTTCGACGCGGGCGTGGTCGAGGCCGTCCTGGGTCCCCTCCTGGACGAGCCTCCCGACCTGCTGATGACGATCAGCCAGGGCCGAGGCTCGGACTTCGCCGTCGAGCAGTGGGCGGGGCGGCGGCGCTCGGTCACCCTCCCCGACAACGCCCGCGCCCAGGGCGGCGGCGCCGAGGGCGCGCCCGTCGTCCCGCCCGGTCTGGGACCCGGCCCGGAGTTCCTGCCGACCGCCCTGCCCGCATCCGCGATCTGGGGTGTCCTCGGCCGCGCCGGCCCGAGCCCGGACGAGGGCACGCTCTGGGAGCTTCGCGAGGGCGCGCTCCACGCCGCGCCGCGCCCGAGCCCGGGGAGCCTCGCGGTGCGCGGCTCGGGCGGCGGCTACCTCTCCAACGAGATCTTCTATCGCTGCGTCCGGATGCGCTGGGAGCGGGGGCTCTCGCTCCCCATGGGGCATCTCCACACCCCCTTCCTGGCGCCCCCCGCTGGAGGCGGCCCCGACGCCGAATTCGAGTCGGCCCGAGCGCGGATCGTGGACGACGTCGCGCGCGTCGTGGCGGGGATCGCGCCTACGCTGGCCCGAGGAAGGTGCTAGACTCGGGCCCCCCCCTGGAGGTCCCATGATCGCGCTGCTCCTGCTCCTCGCCTGCGGCTCCGAAGGTCCCCAGGGCCCCGAAGGGGAGGACGGCGCCCCCGGCGAAGACGGCGCCCCCGGCGAGGACGGCGAGGACGGCGCGCCCGGCGCCTCGGCGACCCTGGCCTGCGTCAGCGTGCGCGAGTTCGGCGCCACGGGCGATGGCGTGACCGACGACACCGCCGCCCTCCAGGCCGCCATCGACAGCCTGCCCACCTGGACGGGCTACGGCGTCGCCTCGGGCGGGCGCATCTGCCTGCCCGCCGGCACCTACCGCCTCACCGCCCCGCTGCAGGTCCCGGACTTCGTCAGCGTGCAGGGCGAGGGCATGTACAGCAGCCTGCTGGTGCTCGACCCGGCCCAGGAGCCGTTCTCGGCCATCGAGCGCAAGGGCACCAACGCCCAGAAGAACCTGATGTTCTTCGACCTGGGCGTCTTCCTCTCGCACGAGGACTCCGTCGGCTTCGACCTCCGCTACATCACCCGCGCCGTCGTCGAGCGCTGCCTGGTCTACAACACCGCCTATGTGTACGCGACGCCCACCGCGCCGCCCGGCGGGACGGGCGTGCTCATGCAGTCCGGCAGCGGCCTGTCCGGCTACGACAACCGGATCTTGAACAACGAGATGTGGGGGCTGGCCTTCGGCGTCTACGTCGGCGAGGAGGCCCACGCCGCGACGATCATGCAGAACACGATCACCGGCGGCGGGACGGCGGTCTACATCAGCGACGCGGGCGCGGACTACGTGGACAACACCCGCATCACCCACAACCGCTTCGAGGCGATGGAGGACTGGTTCGTCTACGCCGGCGGCCAGGGCGCCACCATCGAGCACAACCGCTTCGAGTCCTACAGCTCGGACGCCCTGGTCGCCGCGGTGCAGCTCCCGGCGCACTCCCGCTGGAACACGGTCGGGATCAACTACGTCTCGCTCGGCTCGGGCGCCTCCTACGAGGTCATCGACGAGGGCACCAACAACACCTGGGACTCCTGGTACACCCGCGTGCTCAGCCGCCGGGTGTCCGGGGACAACCTGGAGCAGAGCGTCGTGCGCGTCGGGGACGACCTGGACCGCGGGCTCTCGCTGTATGGCAGCTACATCGGCCTGGGCGCGACCATCCGCGTCGAGACGCGCTCCGCCACGGTCACCAGCGGCGAGGCCATCGACCCCTCGCAGTCCACCCACATCCACCTGAGCGGCCCGGCCTCCGACGTGACCATCGGCACCACCGGCGTCGACATGGGCACGGTCCTGATGCTCACCGCCAACGAGGGCGCGGTGGAGATCATCAACGGCGGCACCGCCAGCCTGGTCGGGGACAGCGTCGTGCTGGGCGGCGACGCGGGCGAGTACGGCTCGCTGATGGTGGTCTACGGCGGGCGCGGCCAGTGGCTGGAGCTGGCCCGCAGCGGCCAGCGACCCTGAGGCTCAGGGCGTCGTTGGTCCCGTCGGCGCCGCCGGCGCGCCCTCGGTCCCGGCGTGGCAGGCCGCGCAGGCCGTGAGCATGTGCGTGTAGAAGGCGGCGCGCTCGGGGCCGGTGGCCTTGAGGCCGTCCGTGGGGCCGGGCTGGTGGATCCACCAGTCCATGTAGTCCGACGGGCTCTCGCCTCCCTCGCGCCCGTGCAGGCGCTCGGCGTCGATGGGGTGGTCGTGCAGACCGCTCACGCCCTCGATCCAGCGCGCGTCGCTCGGGCCGATGATCCCGTCCCAGAGCCGGTCCATTGACCACATGTGGCGGGCCATGTGCACGGCCATGCCCTCCGCATGCGGAGGCGCCGTCGCGGGGGCGAAGGTGGGCCCCTTGCCTGAGCGCGTGTGGCAGCTCCCGCAGGCCATCCCGACGTCGCCCAGGGCCTCGGCCCCCAGGTCCAGCAGATCGCCCACCTCCCCCTGGCCGGGCTGCAGCCGGGGATCCGTCGCCAGACCCTTCGTGCGGGCGCTCAGGTCCGGCAGATCGGTGCGAGCCCCCGCCCCCACCACGAAGCCGCGCACCGCG
>CAZKWG010000303.1:0-8950 GCA_964556105.1 uncultured Enterobacterales bacterium
GGGCGAGGGCGAGGGCGAGGGCGAGGGCGAGCCCGCGGACACGGGAGGCGAGTCCGGCGACACCAGCGAGCCTGGCGAGACCGGCGAGACCGGCGAGGCCGAGGGCTGCGAGGAGGGCGGCTACTCCGGGACCGCCCTCGACCTCTGGGACATGGCGGCGCTCGCCGACCCGAGCACGTTGGACCTGGAGATTCTCTCCTCCACCACCACCTGGGAGGGCCTCACCGAGGTGGAGGTATTTGAGATCGAATATACCAGTTACCAGTCTATCGACTGTGTGCGCTCGCCCGTCCGCATCTCCGCCTGGGTCGCGCGCCCGGCCAGCGCCAGCGGCGATATCCCCGCGCTCGTCGTCGCGCACGGCCTGGGCGGCGAGGCCACCGAGGGCAGCGCCAGCACCCCGGCTGGCCAGTACGGCGTGGTGGCGCTGGCCTACTCCGGCCCCGGTCAGGGCCGCAGCGAGGGCACCGGCTCCAACCCCGACCACCTCTTCGACACCGTGGACGACCCGCGCGACTCCTGGTTCTGGGAGCACGCCGTCGCCGCCATCCGCGGCCTCACCGTGCTCTCGAGTTGGGAGGGTGTGGACGCCGACCGCATGGCGATGACCGGCTACTCCGCGGGCTCGCTGGTCACCTATCTGGTCAACGGCGTGGACGATCGCCTGGACGCCGCGGTGCCCATCTCCGCCTCGGGCTACCTGGACATGGCGGCGCGGGCCACGCCGCAGCCCGGCTGGGAGGCCGATCTCCTCGCCGCGATGAGCCCGCCGCGCACCGTGGACGACCCGGAGTGGAGCGGCTTCGTCCGCTTCCTCGACCCGGCGAACTACCTGCCGACCGCCAACGGCGCCACCTACATCATCAACGGCGCTCAGGACGAGTTCTTCCCCATCCACAGCACCGCCGCCACCTTCGAGGACCTCTACGCGACCGGCGGCGAGCACCGCATCCTGCACATCCAGGACTACGATCATGGCTGGTTCGCCCTCTTCTCCAGCGAGGAGGCCACGGCGCTGGCCGAGGACGGGCTGGCCTGGTGGTTCGGGGATCATCTCGGGCTGGACGGCGATCTCTCGGCGCTGCCGCCGATGCCCGAGGTGGTGACCGTCGAGCCCTGGACCTGCTTCGACAGCGCGACCTGGCTGATGTGGAGCTGCTCCGTCGTCGCCGCGCAGCTCTCCGCGCCCACCGATTACGACGTGGGCGACGTGGTCTTCCGGTTCAGCCCCGACGGTCTCGCCTACGCGAGCTGGAACCTGAGCTATGACGAGGATCTCGGCCTGTGGTGGGCGGAGGTCGGCACGCTGGACGGCGCCATCTACGACGAGACGAACCTGGTCTGGTTCGTGACCTTCGAGCTCAAAGAAGATCCGCTCGGCCCTACGTTGACCCTGTCCAGCGTGGCGAACGTCCCCGAAGGCTTCTCCCCGACCATCCTCCCGATCGCCGGTGAGCTGCCCTTCTGATCGCTTGTCCTGGTGAGGTCCTCCGGACCGGATTACGGGATCCCGTGTCTGACATGGACGACCGACCGCGCGACGACCGGAAGACCTCACGGGCGTCCGACCCGATGGAGGGCTCGGTGTTGGCGCTTGGTCTGGTCACTGTGGATGTGGTCCGGCGCGTGGCCTACACCCCGCACGGTGAGCACGCGCTCTCCCAGCTCGAGGTGGACCTGCTCGGCTACCTCTACGCGCGGGCCGGCCGCGACGTGGCCCGCGAGGAGCTGCTCACGCAGGTCTGGGGGCACCGGCGGGTCACGGAGACGCGCGCGGTGGACATGGCCGTCATGCGCCTGCGCAAGAAGGTCGAGGTCGATCCGGCGAAGCCGAAGCTCATCCTCGCCACGCGCGGAGACGGCTATCGCCTGACGCTCCCTCCCGCGGCGTCGGTGCCGGCGGGAGACGGGGCCGTGGGCGTGGAGGGGAGCGCGCCCGGCGTCCCCGCGCGGCGCCTGCGGACGAACCTGTCGCGGGCCTCCGGCGCGCTGTTTGGGGTCTCCGAGCTGCTCTCCCGCCTCACGGGTGAGCTCGTGGCGGGAGAGCGTGTGCTCAGCCTGGAGGGGCCGCCCGGCGTCGGGAAGACGCGGCTGGCCCGCGAGCTCGGCCTGATCGAGCTGGCGTCCGAGCGCTGGCAGGAGGTGTGGATGGTCGAGCTGGGCGAGGCGCGCGGCCTGGACGGGCTCTGCCTGGCCACCGCCGAGGTCCTCGACCTGGAGACCGGCGCCCAGCCCGACGCGCTCGGCGCCCTGCACGGCATCGGCCACGCCCTGGCCGCGCGGCGCGAGGTCCTGCTCATCCTCGACCGGGCCGAGCATCTGCGCGAGGTGGTCTCGGAGGCCGTGCGCGTCTGGTTGCGGCGCGCGCCCCGGCTGGCCGTGATCGTCACGACCCAGGCCCGCCTGCACCTGGGCGGCGAGCGGAGCTTCGTGATCCCGGCCTTGGAGGTAGAGGACGCGATGGCGCTCTTCCGCGACCGCGCCCTGCGCGTCGGCGCGCCCGAGCTGCCTCCCGAGGACGAGAGCACGCTGCGCGAGATCATCCGCCTCTTGGACGGCCTGCCCCTCTCCATCGAGCTGGCCGCCGCGCGGGCTCGCGGCCTCTCCCCGGCGGAGCTGCTGGGGCGGCTTCAGCGAGGGCTGGCCAGCCTCGGGCCCGGCGGCGCCTCCTACGGTCTGCGCGAGGCGCTCAGCTGGTCCTGGAGCCTGCTCCCGGCGGCCGAGCAGCGCGCGCTCTCGGCGTTGAGCATCTTCGAAGGGGACTTTTCGCGAGACGCGGCCATCGAGGTCATCGGCGAGCAGGCGGAGGAGCTGCTGGAGTCGCTGCTCGAGCGCAGCCTGATCCGGCGCCTGCCCGATCGCGCCCGGCGCGCCTCCCGCTTCAGCCTGCTCCACGCGCTGCGCCGCTTCGTGACCAAGCGGCTGGACCCCGCCGACGCGCTCGCGATGCGCCAACGGCATGCGGCCTGCTTCGTCACCCTGAGCGGCCGCCTGCTCAGGGAGCGCGGGCGCGTCGGGGCGCGGGTCGCGGTCGAGTCTCTGGCAGAGGAGGCGGCGAACCTGCGCGTCGCCGCGGAGTTCCTGGAGCGCGAGCGGCGCGGGGAGGTCGCGGTCGTCCACCTGGCGCTGGCCGAGCTCCACGCGGTTCACGGCGCCACGGACCTGAGGATAGAGGCGCTCGATCGGGCGGTTCAGGCGGAGGGCGCCGACCCCCGCGTTCACGCCGACGCGCGACGGGCGCGGGCGAACGCCTTCATGCTCGACCACCGTCTGGTCGAGGCCACCGCCGACGCCGACGCCGCTCTGGCGCAGCTGGCCGACGCGCCGCCCTCCCGCCTGCGCGCGGAGCTCTGCGCCACCCGGGCGGAGATCGAGGGCGCCGCCGTGCGCGAGGTGGCGCGCGTGGCCTGGCTGAAGCGCGCCCTGGACGAGGCCGAGGCGGCGCAGGAGCCGCTCCTCGCGCTCGCCTACCGGAGCGCGCACGCCTACGCGACCCTGGTGAGCGGCTTGAGCGTCGAGGAGAGCGCCCAGCGCCTCGCCCTGCACCGCGACGCCTACGAACGAAACCGCGACGCGGGCGAGCTGGCCTCGGCCTGGAGCGTGCTCGGCGCGCTGATCGCCACCCTGGACGCGGGCGGGGACCTCGCCGAGTCCCTGCGCCTTCGCCAGGAGGCCGCCGCCGACGTCGCGACCTGGCGCCTGCCGGGATGGGACGAGTACTGGGGGATCCAGCTCGGGATTGGGCTGCTGCGGGTCCACGACTTCGATGGGGCTGTCGCCGCGCTGGAGAAGAGCGTGCTTCACGGCGTGATCCGCGGCGGGCGCGCGCGTCTGCCCTACGCCCACGTCTACCTGGCGACGGCCTGCCTGCACCTGCGGCGCTACGACCACGCGCGCCGCCAGCTCCTCCGCGTGCGGGAGCTGGCGATGATCCCCGGGAACGAGCGCTGGGCGGTCAGCGTGACCGAGGGTCTGGTGCAGATCGCCCTCGACCAGGGAGAGGCCGAGCAGGCCGCGGCGCTGGTCCTGGGCGACACGGCGCTGCTGCCCGCCAGCCCCTCGCCGACCGAGCGCTCGAATCACCAGCTCCTGAGCGGGCTGACGCTCGGGATGCTCGGTCGCTGGTCCGAGGCCGAGGCGGCCCTCGGGCGGGTCACGGTCCCGCCGCTCTCGCCAGAGCTGCGGCTGACGGCCCTCTTCTGGAGCTGCGGCGCCGCGATGGCCCTGGACGACCTGCCGACCTTGAGCGAGCGCCGCGCGCGGGTCGAGGCGACGCTGGCCAGCGTGGTGCTGCCGGACCAGGAGGCCTGGCGGGAGGTGCTGGAGCTGCTCGACGTCTACGACGCCGAAGAGGCGCTGCTGATCGCCGACGGCGGCCGGAGCTGGGCAGGTCGGCACAGCTCGGCCTGGCTGCGGCTGGCGGCGCGGGCGGTGTTCGCGGCGACGCGAGGGCCTTAGACGCTACCGGACTCCAGAACCACCACCGCACCCGCCGTCTCGCCGTCATGGCTCAAGGAGACGTGGGCGCGCAGCTCCCCGCAGGCGGCGGCCACCCGGCCGTGCAGGCGCAGCGCGGGGCGGCCATAGCCGTCCGAGACCAGCTCGATCTCCTGGAGGTCGAGGGCGGCCAGGGCCGGCGCGCGGCCGAAGCTGGCGCTGGACCAGGCCTTGACGAAGGCCTCCTTGGCGGCGAAGCGCGCGGCGAGGTGGCGCGCGGGATCGTGATCGGGGCGATCCCGCGCCTCGCGGCGCTCCTGCGCGGTGAAGGTAGAATCGACGAAGGTCGTCCCTGGACAGGTCAACTGTTCGCGGAAAGCGCGCAGATCGACGAGATCCAGACCGACCCCCAGGATCACGAGCTCCGCTCCGTCCTGGCCGCGCCCCGGTAGTGCCCGCTCTGCGCGTTCAGGCGCGCGGTGCGGTCGGTGAGCATGGCGATCTCGGCCTCGGACTGCGCCTCGCTGCCGTCGGCGTGAGGCAGGCGGCGCGTGGGGCGTCGCGCGAAGGGAGGGGCCTCGCCCAGCATCGCGCCCGCCCAGCCCAGACGGCCCTCCTCGCGCCGGGCGCGCGAGGCCTCGAGCCAGGCGGCGCGGCGGCTCTTCGGGATCGCCGCCAGGAAGGCGTCGGGGTGCAGGAACATGCAGACGGCGCTGACGTGGCCGAAGCCCAGGCTGGTCAGCAGGCCGGCGCGCAGGGGGGCGGCGGGGCCGGGGCGCAGGGTGGCGTCCGTGAACGCCATCGTGCTGTAGGGCCGCATCGCCTCGTCCACGCTCTCCAGGTTGCGGTTGCCCGGGATCACCCCGGACTCCAGCGACTGCATCAGGCCGATGGCCTGCCAGGCGGCCGATCCTCCCTTGGCGTGGCCCGTGACCGACTTCTGCGAGACGGCGAAGAGCGGGTTGCCGGGGGTGCGCCCCAGCTCCTGCTGCAGGGCGTGGTGCAGGCGGTTCTCGTTCTGGTCGTTGGCGTTGGTGCTGGTGTCGTGCTTGTAGACCACGCCGATGTCGTCCGCCGTGAGGCCCCAGCGCTGCAGCGCCAGCCCGAGCGGGCTCTCGGCGCCGCCCAGCCCCGCCGCCAGCGCCCCCAGACCCGGGGCGGGGATGGAGCGGTGCAGGCCGTCGCTGAACGAGCCGGCGTAGGCCAGCACGCCCAGCACGGGGAGGCCGTGCTCCAGCGCGAAGGAGCCGCGCGCCAGGATCAGCGTGCCGCCGCCGTGGGCCTCGACGAAGCCGTGCCGGCGCCGGTCATTGGGCCGCGACATGGCGCGCGGGCCGAGACCCATCGCGCCCATCTCGTCCGAGCTCGCGGTGGCCGCCATGTCCATGAAGCCGATCGCGCCCTCCATGGTGATGTCGTCGTAGCCACCGGCGACGACCACGTCGGCCTTTCCGAGCAGGATCTTGTCCAGGCCCTCCTCCAGGCTCAGCGCGGCGGTGGCGCAGGCGCCGACCGGGTGCGACATCGGCCCGTAGGAGCCGACGAAGCTCTGGACGACGTGGGCGGCCGTGACGTTGACCAGCGTCTCCTGAAGGATGTCGAGCTGGCGCCGCTCGCCGAGCATCGGATCGGCGTTCAAGCGCTTCAAGGACTGCCCGCCGCCCAGGCCGCTGCCCTGGGTGTTCGCCACCCGCGCGGGGTGGACCATCCCCATCAGCGCCTCGGGGCTGAGGCCGGCCGAGAGGAAGGCGTCGGCGGTGGCGGCGAGGTTCATCTGACCGACGCGGTCGATGCTGGCCGCCATCTCGCCGGGGATGCCGTAGCGCGCCAGGTCGAGGCCCCTGGGCAGGACGCCGGCGACCTGGCGATCCATGGAGATCATGCGCGGAACGCGGATCTCCGAGCCCTTCTTGCGCGTGACCACCCAGCCGCCGCGCTCGTCGGTGGCCAGCGCGGTGTGCTCCGGGTCGCCGGCCAGGAAGCTCTCCGCCTCCTCGCGCGTGCTGACGGTGAAGCTCATGTCGCGGTCCAGCCAGGCCTTCGCCAGCACGGGGATTCGCCGCGGGTCGTACTGGGCGACGTCCGGCTCGATCCAGCGGATGCCGGCCGCGCTCATGACGCGCTCGCGGTAGCGCTCGGCCAGCGCGCTCTCGGGCACGGGCTCGCCGCTCTCCACGTCGACCCAGGTGCCGTCGCGCTCGGCGCGGACCATCCCGCACAGCCAGGCCAGCTCCAGCACGCCCGCGGGCGAGAGCTGGTCTTCGACCTCGATCTCGAAGCGGGTACGGGCGCTGCCCCAGGGTCCCAGCTCGCCCACGCCGACGACGACCACCACGTCGTCCAGCTTGACGTGCGCGACCGGCCAGGCGACAGGCTCGCGCTCGGGCTGCGGCGCGGGGGCCTCGGGCATGGGCTGCACCGGGACGGGGGCGGGGGTCAGGCGGCCGAGCAGGCTGGCCTCGCGATCCTCGAGCTCGGCCAGGCGTCGGGCCTCGGCGGCGGTGGCGGCGAGGCGCGCGCGGATCGCGCCCACCTGCGCCTTCAGATCCACCACGCGGTCGAATCCGGCGCTCGCGTCGGCGCGGATCGGGCGGGCGGCGGCGAGGGCGCGCAGCTCCGGCGCGCAGAGCGCGGCGATGAGCAGCCCCATCTCCGGGGCGGAGAAGGTGCGGATGCCGGTGCGCTGCTCGAGCTGGGGCGCCAGCGGGTTGTTGGCGTCCATGAGCCCGGTCCCGCGTACCCAGCCGATGCGGGCGCCGATCAGGGCGACGCCCGCTCCCCAGCTCTCCCGCTCGCTGAGCACCTTCTCCAGCAGCACCTCGAGTGCCGCCTTGGTCTCGGCGTAGGCGCCGTCTCCGCCGAAGGCGCCGTGGTTCGGCGAGAGGGGCAGGATGACCTGCACCGGCTCCTGGCGCAGGCGCAGGCGGCCGATGCCGGCGATCAGGGCCTCCACCCCCAGCACCTGCACGCGCAGGGCGGCGGCGGCGCGGGCGGGATCCTCGCCCAGGTTCCCCGCCTCGCGCAGGGCGGCGAAGGGCAGGAGCAGGTCGGGCAGGAGGTCGTTCTGCTCGAGCCAGGGGAGGAGCTGGCCGAGATCGCTGAGGCTGCCCTGGTTGCACGGCAGGAGGTGCAGCTCGGCGCCCGGCCCGGCCGACTCCTGGTAGAGCCGGCGATAGAGGCGCGCGCGGCCCTCGTCGAGGGTGGACGAGGTGAGCACGACCCTGGCCCCGCCCCAGAGGAGCTGGCGGACGACCTCCAGCGCGATGGAGCCCGGGCTGGCGCCGGTGATCAGCGCGACGCGGCCGCTGGCGTCGAGCGGGCGCTCGCCGAGGCGGAGCAGGGCCGCGCGCCAGGCGGCGGTGTCGGCGCCTGCCCGCACCAGCTCGCTGGTCTGCCGCAGCCAGCCCACGAGGCCGACCGGGTCAGGGCGCTCCTGGAAGAGCAGGCCGCCCTGGCGGGAGATCTCCAGGTGAGGGCGCGTGGGCTGAACGCTGAGGGCCGGTCGGGCCTCCATCAGGCTGAACAGGCTCTCCGCCAGCTCGCGGTCGCCTCGCTCGGCGGCGAGGCCGGCGTACCAGGCGATGCTCGCCCGCAGATCGGGGTCTCCGGCGTGGCGGGAGAGGCGCTGCAGCTCCGGCCGCAGCGCGGCGCGGTCGCCGTTGACGACGCGGAAGAAGAGGCGGGCCAGATCGCGGCGCGCCCAGGCCCAGGACGCGCCGAATAGAACGTGGCGACGCGCGTCGAAGAGAGGCTGGATCAGCTCCGCGTAGGCCTCGCCGTGCTCGGCGAGCAGGGCGCGCAGGCGCTGCTCAGCGGCGTTCTCGGCGGGGATCTCGCGGGTGCCGGGGCGCAGGACGCGCTGCCCGGTGCCCTCGGCCAGGGCCTCGGCGGCGCGACCGAGGGCGCCGTCCGGGCTCAGCAGGCGCTCCTCCAGCGCGCGGAGGGCTGCCGGATCGGCGGCGGGCCCGGCGCTGCCGCCGAGATCGCGGCGCTGTACGGTCGCCCCGCGCGTCTTCGCCACCGCCTGCACCAGCGTGTCCACCAGGGCCTGGGCGGCGTCGCGCGACTCGGGCGCCTCGGCGTGGAGCCCCAGACCGCCCCCGCGGACGGAGCTGCCCGCGCGGCTCTCCAGCGCGAGCTGAAGGATCACGGCCTCTACCCAGCCGGGGCCCAGGCCCCAGCGGGCGTCCAGCCAGGCGCCCAGCTCGCGCCGCCCGACCTGGTGCCGTCCGAGCAGCCGCAGCCCCTCGTCGCCGGCCGCCTGCAGCACCTTGCCGGGGCCCTTGTAGCGGCTCGCCTTGCTCTCCAGCTCGGCCAGGAGCTGGGAGAGCGGGCGCTCCTGCGCGCCGTCCAGCCCGCTCACGCCGAGCTCGGCGCCGAGATCGAGCAGCACCTGGTTGCGCCGCGAGGAGACGCCATCGAAGAGCTCGTCCAAGGTCTCGGCCTCGCGGAGCTGCTCCGGGCGGACCTTGGCCTGAATGGCGAGCAGGGCGCGCACGGCCTCGGCGACCCC
>CAZKWG010000304.1:0-8921 GCA_964556105.1 uncultured Enterobacterales bacterium
AGGCGCGCACGCCGCCGCCCGCCTCGGAGTCGGCCCAGGCCCAGATGTTGGCGTCCGCGGCCCTGTGAACGCCGCCGGCCGCCGTGTTGCCCTCGATGCCCTCGCTGGTGTAGGTCGCGGAGCCGCTGGCGCGATCGTAGAGGATCACCGCGTCGTTCCCCGTCTCGGGGTCGATGGCGGAGATGACCAGGACCGCGCCGTCCAGGGTGCTGGACAGACCGGCGGGGTCACCCAGGGTCAGCCCGTCGAGCAGGGTCGTGACGACGCCGCCGCTCACCGAGCGCAGCGCGCCGCCCCCTGCGACGCCCGGACCGTCCGCGACGAAGACCACGCCGTCCGGGGTCGAGACGACGCCGCTGGGCGCGACGATGGGCGCCCCGGTCGCCAGGGTCTCCAGCTCGGCGCCCGTGGCGCGGGACACGCCGGCGCTGCCGAGCACCGCCCAGCTGAACAGGACGCTGCCGTCGGCCTCGGCGTGAACACCGCGCGGTCCCATGCCGGAGGCGAGGAGGTCGAGCACGGCGCCGTCGGGCGACACGACGTGGACGCCCCCATCGCCCTCCGCTCCGGGGTCGGCGATGAAGATGCTCCCGTCGTCCGCCGCCACGCTGAGGTTCTCCGGCGCGACGAGCGGATCACCGCTCAGCGCCACCGTCGTCTCGCCCTCCGCGTCCACGTGGAACAGGGTGGGCTCGCCCTCCGCTGTGCCCAGGAACCAGATCTCCGAGCCGTCCGCGCTGGGGCTCGCGTCGAGCGGCGCGTGGCCCTCGTCGACCACGTCGAAGGCGAGCGGGCCGCTGTCGGCGCTGTCGCCGGTCTCGTCCTTGGGACCGAGGACCGTGGGGTCGCAGCCAGCGAGGGCGGCGAGGAGAAGAGCGACGGGAGAACGAAGAGAAGTGCGCATGGTGATCCTCCTTGGACGCAGCGTCTACGAGCCACGCCCCGGGAAGGATCAGCGCACCTCGACCCGCGTGAACAGCATCGGCGCCGGGCTGAGGCAGCTCGAGCTCGTGCACTCGACGCCGACGATCCAGCTCCCGCCGGCGCTGAAGCCGGGGAAGGGCTGACCCGCCGCGTCCAGACAGAGCGAGAGGTCCGCGGAGGTCTCGCCGTAGACGTCCTGCGTGTAGTAGGCGTCGGCGTCCTCGAGCAGGGTGAGGAAGCCCGCCACGATCTCCTCGTCGGTCTCGACGTCGATGTGGCCGACGAAGAGGTTGTTCGCCCGCAGCGGATCGAAGGGCTCGCCGACGCCGTCCAGGCTGACGCCGGACCAGTCGAGCGTGTAGCTCAGGCCCTCGCTCGTCAGCGCGTTCTGACCCAGGGTCACGTCGAAGTCCAGGTCCGCGGACTCGTTCTCGATCATGATGGTGTCGGAGCCGCCGGAGGGCACCAGCTCCAGGAAGGCCAGCATGAGGGCCTCTGTGCGCACCTCGGTCTCCTGCTGCACGATAACCGCCCAGCTCTCGATGCTCCCGTCCGAGACCAGCTCATCCTCGGGGTTGAACGCGTTGCCCAGCACGGCGAAGTCGGAGAGCATCGCCTCGGTCGCGCCCTCGGAGTTGGTGAAGAGCCGGTAATCCCCGACGATGCTCATCGGCGGGATGCCCTGGACGATCTCCGCGAGGACCTCCTCTTGCGGCTTGACGAAGCCGACCAGGAGGAGATCATCGACCGCCGTGGGGTCCAGGGGCCGACCGCGCATGTCCATCGAGAGCTCCGACCAGTCGACGCGCGCGTCGGTGGCCTCGTTCACGACCACGGGCGGCACGGTGATCAGGCCCGTGTAGCTGTAGTTGTTCGCGTCCACGAGCGCGATGTCGCCATCGACGTCGAGCGCCGTGTCGTCGCCGTTGTCGCCGTCTCCCTTGCAGGCGCCCAGCACCATCGCCGCCAGCAGCAGGGCCGGGCTCAAAAGTCACCCGGAACGTCGAGGGTGTAAAGATCGGCGATCCAGGTGGCGCGCCCCAGGCCCGTGCCCAGCTCGGTCTCCGCCTGCCAGACCACCTCGCCCGCCTCGTTCACTTCTGTCAGCATGCCAGACTCCGTCCAGGAGATGAGGCGGGTGTCGCCCAGGCGCTTGACGTCGCCCAGGAGCGCGTTGAAGCGGCCGCTCTCGGAGGTGTAGGACCAGACCAGCTCGAGCTCACCTGCCTCCAGATTATAGCGGTACTCGGTGGCGCGCGAGGCGTTGTCTTCGGTGTGGTAGGCGTTGTCGAAGACGGTGAAGCCGTCATCCCAGATCTGGGAATAGTGGCCGTGCGACCACATGTCCTCGGCGTTCGCCGTGCTCAGCTCGCTGTGCGCTCCGCCGATCTCGAAGAGCAGCTCACCGGCCTCGCGGTCCACGAACATGATGTTGTCCAGGTTCTTCGCCATGAACCTGAACTGATCCAGCGCCTCGTCGTAGACCAGGGAATTGCCGTGACTGAAGTCCTTCCCGCCGACCCCGGCCACGGTCTCCTCGAAGTGAGAGCAGGGGACGAAGATCGGGTGGTAGTCCGTGAACAGCGAGAAGACCTCGCGGGGCGCGATGCTGGCGTCGGAGCCCTCGGGCGTCTCCAGGATGCTGTCGGCGGCGACCAGCACCTCCTCGCCGTCGATCTCCACGAACTTCGCGTCTACGCTGATCCAGGCGTAGCGGTCGTTGGGCAGGACGGCGAAGTCGTGGTGGCCCTGAAACGCGCTGGTCAGCACGGAGTCTGAGCCGTCGAAGCGCATCCGCAGGATGCCGCCCAGGTCAGACTGCTGCTTGATGTCGTGCTGGGCCCAGGCGATGCTGTCCTTGTCGGGGATGGGGTGGGCGGTGACGACGCCGAGCCCGTCGTCGGCGCGCCGGTACCAGACATAGTCACCATCACGATCGATGATGACCACCCAGGCGTCCTCCGCCTGCATCAGCGTGGTGAGCACGTAGCCACCAGGGGCGGTCTGATCCGGGTCGTAGCTGGAGATCGTGAACTGCGTGACGCCGATGGGCGGCGGATCCAGCGTGATGCTGGTCGTCTCGCTGAGCTGCCGCTCACCCTCCGGTGTGACGGTGACGGCGCGAAGATCGTAGGTGAAGCCGGCCTTCAGCCCACGCAGGGTGCGCTTGTGCTGCTTGCCGTTCTGCCCGTCGTCAGGCGTGACCTGGTCGAAGGCGCCGTCCAGACCGTACTCGACGAAGCCGATGCCCGTGCGCGGCGCCTCCCAGGTGACTGTGACCACCGTGGGCATCTCGGCGATCTCGGCGGTGTGGCTGTAGGTGGGGAGCTCGGAGGCTCCGGTCTCTGCCTTGTCGCCCTGGCACGCGGCGATCAGGATGCAGGGGAGGGCCATGACCCTGAACATCATCACGCTCCAGCAGGATAGGATCCCGTCGGCAGCTTTCCACGCTGCCACCAGGGGGTCAAGCTCGAAATGGAAAGCAGCTCGAGGTGGACGCGCTGGCTGGCGCCCCTGCTCTGGGTGGGCCTGAGCGCCTGCGGCAGCGTCTCGGAGGCTCCACCGGCCGCGAACGCCAGCCCTGAGGGGACGGAGGCCGCTCCTGACCAGGCCGCCGTCGCCCCCGCGCCCACGGGTCCCCCCGCCCGCTGCCTCGAGCCCGCGCCGGAGCGTGCGCTGCTCTCGACGTTGAGCGAGCCGGGCGAGCTGCTCGTCTCCGGCGATCTGGAGGACAGGGCGGCCCTCCCCTTCGGCGCGTCGGCCCCCGGGGAGCTCAGCGCCCGGGCCGCGCGCACCGGCCGCTGGGGCTGGGCGCTGCCGGCCGGCGAGCGCCTCGACCTGAGCTTCATCCCCGAGAAGACCGCGGACCTGAGGCTCTCCGTCTGGGTGCGCGCCCCAGAGGGCACCACGCAGGCGCGCCTGAGCCTGGGCGGGCCAGCGCGCCCCGAGAGCGCACTGCCGGCGCGAGAGGGCAAGGCGGCAGGGAAGGCCGGAAAGGCAGGCAAGACCGGGAAAGCCGCGAAGAGCGGCGCGCCGACGCGCCTGGGCGACTGGGTGACGGTCGGAGAGGAGTGGGTGCAGCTGACCCTGCGCGAGAGCATGACGCGCACCATCCCGCTGGCCACGCTCACCCTGGAGACGGAGGGCGCGATCCAGGTGGACGACCTCTCGATCACCGCGCCCGTCCTGACGGCGGCCGAGGGCCCGCGCGCGGTGGGCGAGGTCCGCGTCCCCGAGCGGCCCGCCGCGCCCTTCCACTTCGCCTTCCTGGTTCACATCGAGGACGAGAGCGGCCTCTCCGACGGCGGAGCCCGCTGGGAGGACAACATGGCCGCCGTCGAGGGCCTCGCCCGCACCCTCCACGCCCACGGCGGCGCGCTCACGGTGCAGCCCGAGCTGGACTGGGTGCAGGGGGCCGCGGCGGCCAGCGGCGGGACCGCCCGCATCCAGGCCCTGGTGAAGCAGCGGGGGCTGCAGCTCTCCACGCACACCCATGGCCCGGTCTGCGTGGACGACACGGGCGCGCCGCGCGGCGCCGGCGCCTGCAAGCAGAACCCCGCCTGGGCCCCCGCCAACGCGGAGCGCGACGTGCTGGCCTACGTGGCCGAGCGGCGCAACGCGCTCGGCGCGCTGGCCGGACGGGCGATCACCGACCACAACGGCAACTTCGAGCTGGCCTCCTACGCCCCGCTCGCCAGCCTGGGGGTGCGCACGCTGTCCGCCTACAAGGACCGCAACGAGCAGTCGGGCCTGCCGAGCATGCGCACCAACCCCTGGCGCCCCGGCGGCAGCGGCGCCTCGGTCAGCGCCTTCCAGGTGCACGACCCACTTGGACCAGTGGTCTATCTTCCGGGCACCGGCCTCGCGCTCAGCCGCGACCTCGCTCGCCTGTCCGACCGCCTGCGGCGCGTGCTCGGCCAGACGCTGCGCCACGCCGACGCCGAGCGGGTCAACACGACCTATGTGGTCCTGCCCCTCTCCGCCTTCGTCCACGGCGGCCCGGCGGCGAAGGCGGAGGGCGGCGGGAGCCTGAGCGCCGACCTCGCCCACGTAGACCGCGCGCTGTCCGAGGTGATCGACCCGCTGGTCGCCGCCGGCTACCTGCGCTGGACCAGCCTCCCGGAGATGGGTGACGCCTATGCCGCCTGGGAGGCCGACTGTGGGGCCGCGCCCACCGCCCCGACCGCGACCGTCCCCGCCCCCGCCCCCTCCCCTGTCCCGGCGCCGAGCGAGGCCCCCTCCACGGCGTCCGACCCCTGCCCCCGCGGCTGCGTGAACTTCGTGGTCAACGTCCACGACTTCACGCACGCCTCCGAGAGCGCCGACACCGTGCTGCGCCTCACGGAGATCTTCGTCAAAGCGGGCGTAAAGGGCGAATTCTATGTCACCTGGCCCGTGGTGGAGGCCTGGCGGCGCGAGCGCAAGGACGTCATCGCCCGCCTGCGCGAGACCGGGATGGCGATCAGCTACCACTCCCGACCGCCGCACCCGCTGGTCCCGGGCTTCGACGACGCGCTGGCGGGGCTCGACGGCGAGGCCCTGCGCGCGAAGATCCGGGACTACGAGACCTATGCCCAGGACCTCACCACCGGGGCCCTGGACCGCTCCCGCCCGGGGGGCTTCTCCCTGGTGGCCGACACCTTCGGCTCCCCTCCCCTCACGGTCTCGACGCTGCACGACAAGCTCACCATCAAGCAGGCGGCTTACGCCGTCTATCGCGAGATGGGAGCCATCGCCGCGCTGTGGTACCACGAGTCCGGCACCCGCCTGGACAAGCCGCTGGAGCTGCGCGACGGGCTGCTGGTGCGGCCCAGCGACCTGAGCGTCACCCGCTGGGCGCCGGCCAGCGGCGGCTCCCCCCAGTTCTGGTGGAACCGCATCGCCCGCGATCCGAGCTTTGACCCCGCCGCGCAGCTGAAGCGCCAGCTCGCCGCCTGGAGCGCGCCGCGCGGCGCCATCGTCACGGCGATCATCCACGAGAACGACCTGTCCCGCTCCGGGAACGCCGGCTTCACCAACGTCTACTTCGCGGGCGGAGACAAGGAGGCGCCGTTGCCCCCTCCCTGGGACCCTGGCCAGCCCGACCTCACCCGCGAGCGCAGCTCCGCCGAGCGGCAGGCCATCTGGGAGGGCTATGCCCGCATGGTGAGCTGGGCCGCGGCCAACATCGAGGTCGTCACGGCCGCCGATCTGCGCGGCAGGCTCTGAGCGGCGCGCTCAGACCGGCGCGCCGTCGCCCAGGATCTCGTCGACCGCGCCGAGGAAGTGCCGGTTCTCGTGGGCGAGCCCGAGGGTGACGCGGAAGTAGGGCTCGAAGCCCTCGCCGGCGAAGGCGCTCATCACCTTGATGGCGATCTGGCGCTCGGCGAGCTTCTTCTTCAGGTCCGCGCCCTTGCGGCCGTCCTTGAAGCGGCAAAGCACGAAATTCGTCTCCGAGGGGAAGACCTCGATGCCGTGCTTCTCCAGTCCTGCTTGAAGAACCGCGCGCTCGGACGCGCAGACGCGGCGCAGCCAGGGCAGGTGCTCGTCGTCGTTCAGCGCCGCGACGCAGAGGTCCTCCACCAGCTTGCCCAGGCGATAGTCGGTCAGCCGCTTGTTCTCCGCGGCGACGATCTCCGGGCTGGCCAGCAGGTAGCCGGCCTTCACGCCCGCCAGCCCGTAGGCGAAGGAGAAGGTGCGGCTGACCATCAGGTTCGGGTAGCGCATGACGAGCGGCGCGAAGCGCTGGTGGCTCTCGTCACAATACTGGACGTAGGCCTCGTCAATCCAGAAGGTGGCCTCGGGCCAGGCGGCGATGAGCGGCTCGAGCTCCTCGCGGCTGATCATCACGTTGCCCGTGGGGTTGTTCGGGTTGACGATGTAGACGACGCCCGGGCCGCGCTTCAGCTCGGCCTCGACCTGGTCGGCCGTGACGCGGAAGCCCTGCTCCGGGCCGGTGGCCATGGCGCGCACCGTGAGGCCCTTCTCCACGGCCTTACCCGGCACCTTTCCGTAGGTGAAGAGCGGCGTGATGATGGGATAACCGTTCTTCGCCAGCAGGTGCTTGGCGATGCGCAGCGGGCTGGCCTTGATGCGCGCCCGGACCAGCTCGGGGATCACCTGCTTCAGGATGGGGCCCGAGCCCTGGTGCAGGAAGACGTGATCGGGCGTGACGCCGTCGGTGCGCGCGATGGCGCGGCGCAGGTTGTCGTTGCCCGCCGTCGGGTAATTGCGCAGGGCGGCGCGGTGGCAGTTCAGCGCCAGGACCCGCACGCAGGCCTCGGGCATGTAGGTGCCGTCGTTCAGCCCGAGGTTGAGCGGCAGGTGGACCGGCTCGCCCTCCTCCAGCGCCTCACGCCCGATGTGGCTCAACGTCCGCAGGGCCGCGTACGCGCGGGCCTCCAGCGGAAGCGCGCCGTTTGTGCCGTCCAGACCAGCTCCGTTCATTGGATACGAGCTCACGAGTCTCCTCCGTTCGCGCCGCGTATGATACACCGCGCGAGCGCCGCGCGCCCTCCGCGAACGCGAGATCGCCAGACGAATCTACGGCTCAGCGGGGCCCTGGGATCAGCAGCCGCACTCATCCACCGCGCACATGTCCCCGACCTCGCCGACCTCGAGGACCCGCGCGTCCCAGGGCGGCGGCAGGGCGAGCCAGGGCTCCGCTGAGCCGTCCTCCTCGACGCGGGAGCGATCGGGAGGCGTCCTCAGGAGCTCGAGCAGGGCCTCCGCCTCGGCGGCGTCGCGGACGATGGCGGCCCCCCAGGCGCGCGGCTCGTCGGGGATGGTGAGCCAGAGCACGAGGCCGCTCGACCCGAGCGCGAAGGTCCCGCTCCCCAGGTTGAAGGTCATGCTCTGCAGATCCGTGCGTCGCGCCAGCTCGACGTTGCCGCAGTAGCCCTCGAGCTCGCCGCGCCAGGAGAAGACCAGGAGGAGCTCGTCGTCCCGGCCGCCGCCCGGCGGCAGGGCCAGGCGCAGGAGCGGCTCACCGAGCGCGGCGCGGAGCCTGCGCTGAGAGAGGGTCAGGGCCTGCACCTGGGTGAGCCAGGTGTCGTGCTCGAGCGCGAAGGTGCGATCGTTCTCGATGGTCCAGGCCTCGGTGGGCTCGCCCTCGTCCATCCAGTCGAACTTGTGCGGCTCGCAGGCGAGGGTGTCCGAGGCAGGCGCGAGGCACACGCTGTCCCCCACCTGCAGCTCCTCGCCGTCGGGGAGCGGCAGGCTGGGGCCGGGCAGCCAGCGCGCGCGCTCGGGGTGCGCGGGGCCCGTGCAGCCGGCGAAGAGCTGGAGCTCCGGCCTGGGGGCGGCGCCGCTGGCCTCGGCGGCGTGGGCGGCGGCTTCGCGGGCCTCCGCGGCGCTGGGCACCAGCGACCAGGCGCCCACGTCAAGGGCGAGCTCGTACGAGCGCCGGGCCTGCGCCTCGTCCAGACCGCCGAAGGCGAGCGCGGCGTGGAGCGCGTCCATGGCCTCCGCCCGAGCGCCCTTGCCGGCCTGCTCGGAGGCGCGGCCCAACAGCGCGTCGCGATCCGGGGCGCGCCCGTCGAGGGCCGAGAGCGGAACCTCCTGCCCGCCAGACGGCGCCTGCGTGGCGGCGCCGCGGGTCGGCCAGCACTCGGCGGTCAAGGCGCGATCGGGCGCGATCGTGCAGTCGGTCGTGAGCTGCACGCCGTTGACCAGCGCGTCCGGCGTCAGCGCGCCGAAGGCGGCCGGCGAGAAGACCACCCCCTCGCTGCGGCGCCAGGGCTGGATCACCGCGCGCTCGCCACGAACCTCGACCACCTCGACCTGCGCGCCCAGCTCCAGGGTTTCCCCGCCCTCCAGCGTCAGGCCGGGCGCGACGATCCAGGCCGGGCCGGGCCCCGAGACCGCCGCCGCGGGGGCGATGGCGCGCGGGTAGGGTGGGAGGATCGCCCCCATCACGACGCCGTCCAGCGCCCCGGTGATGGCGGCGAGCTCGTCGGCGGGCATGCCGGGAAGGCCGGCCGCCGCCTGGATCGTGCCGCGCGCCAGCGAGAGATCGT
>CAZKWG010000305.1:0-8903 GCA_964556105.1 uncultured Enterobacterales bacterium
CTGGACCCCGAGACGGGGGTCGAGCGGCTCTATCCCGCCGCCGTGCTGGAGCCGGAGGCCGACGCGCCCGTGCTGTCGGCGGTCGCCGCCGGCTCGAACCGGGTCTGGCTGGGCACCGCCGGGGGCGTCGTGCTGCTGGTGGACGAGCAGGGGGAGGAGCTGCTGCGCCTGGACGGCAGAGACGGCATGCCCGTCGCGGAGATCCGCGCCTTGCTCCGCGACGATCAGGGGCGGCTCTGGATCGGCAGCCAGGGCGGCGGCGTCGTGCTGGTGGATCACCCGGAGGACCCGAAGAGCCGCTCCTTCGTGCGCCTCGGCGGCGGGAGCGGCGCGGGGAGCGAGCGGGTGCGGGCGCTCCTGGCCGGCGAGCGCGGCGAGGTCTGCGCCGTCACCGACGCCGGCCCCCGCTGCATCGACGCCGGACAGGGCTGGCGCGAGCTGAAGGTGCCAGCGGGGCTCCCCGGCCAGGTGCTCTCGCTGTACTGGGGGCGGGACGACCGGCTCTGGGTGGGCAGCGACGGCGACGCGGGCTCGACGAGGCGGCCGGTCGTGAGCGGACGGGCCTCGAGCCAGGCGCTCGCGGGGGCGAAGAGCCTGGGGCTCGCCGGCGTGAACGTGTTCTGGGGCGATCCCGCGGGCGGGACCTGGCTGGGCCTCGTGCGCGGCGGGCTGGCCTACCTCGCGCCCAACGCGACGGAGCCAGAGACGGTGGACCTGGGCGAGGGGCTGGAGGACCTGGACGTGCGCGCCATCGTCCAGACGGGCGGGCGGGTCTGGATGGCGACCGACCAGGGGGCGTTCTGGCGTCCGTCGGATGACCTGGACGCCCCCTTTACGGCGGAGAATCTGCTTCAGCAGGAGGTCAGGCCCGCGGGCTCACCGGCGGAAGGCCCCTGGACCTGGGAGCCTGCGGTAGACCTGGGGCCGGGCACCCGCGACGTCTACGCCATCGCCGCCACGGACGGGGCGGGGCTGTGGTTCGCCACCGCGGGCGGCGCGGTGCGCCTGGACGTGGAGAGCGGGGTCGCGCGGCTGGTGGACCCGAGCGCGCCCAGGCTGCGGCAGGTGCCGCTGCTCCAGGGAGAGACCGTCGGCCGCCCGCTGCTCGGCGCGGCGGCCATCACGGTGGGGAGCCAGCTCATCGGCGAGCCCTCCAACCCCGCCGCGGTGATCGCCACGGCCGGGGGCTGCGGCGAGCGGGATCTGCTCCTGGAGAGCGGGGACATCCTGCGCTTCGTGGGCGAGGCCGGCTCGCACGAGGTCGTCCACGCGCCGCTGCGCCGGCCCCGCGCCCTGGCCGTGATCTGCGACGAGGGCAGCTTCAGCCGCGCCTCCATCCTCTGCGTGGGCGGCGAGCGCCTGCAGTGTCGCGCCCTGGCCGGCCAGTGGGCCGAGCTGGAGATCCCCCTGGACGGGGACTCGGGCGCCGCGCAGGTCACGGCGCTGCTGGCCGGCCTCGGCGGGGCGCTCTGGGTCGGCTACGAGGATGGGCAGGTCTGCCGCGGCACCGTCACGCTGGCGGCGGGCGGCGCGGAGTCCATCTGCTGGCGCGAGGGGCTGCCCGGCGGCAGGGTCAACGCGCTGGCCGAGGACGGCGCGGGGGGCGTCTGGGTCGGGGCGGCGCGGGGGCTCGGCCACGTCCAGCTGGATGAGCAGGGCCTGGCCCCGGTCCAGGTCCCCCGACCGCTGCGCACCCAGGCGGAGGGCGAGCTTCAAGCCAGCATGGCGCTGGACCTCTCCGGGGCGGAGGTCAACAGCCTGAGCTTCGACCACGCCGCGGCCACGCTCTGGGCGGCCATGCCGGGGCGCGGGGTCGTGCGCATCGGGCCGCCCGCGCGGCGCTCCTTCCTGCGCAAGGCCGTCTCGCCGGTGGAGCGCATCGAGCTGGCGCCGCTCCTCGGTCGCGCCGAGGCGCTGGGCAGCCTCGCCATCGACGGGGACCACCGGCTGTGGGTGACGCAGGGCGCCAGGATCTACGATCTCGACGGGCGGCCGCTCCCCGCCTCGACGTTGTGGATGGCGCTGGTCGCGGTCGGCGCGGGCGCGGCGACCTTCCTGCTCGTCTGGGGGAGCATCCACCTGAGCCCGGCGGTGCGCGGCTGGCGGCGCGACCCGGCCTCGGTGGAGCGGATCACACTAGGTGAGCTAGCCCCGGCGCTGCGCGTCCTGCGCCTCTACGCGCCGGGCTTCGCGCGCGCCTCGATCGGCGTGGCGCGGCTGGGGGCGCTGGAGCGGCTCGCCCGCGCCTGGGGAGGCTCCGCGGAGCGCGTGCTCGGCCCCTCGGCGGAGGTGCTCGGGCTCGACCCCGCGGGGAGCGTGCAGGGCGCGACCCTCCCCGTTCATCTCTCGGTGGGCCTCGCCCTGAAGCGCCGGGACACCCTGCTGGTCCTGCTGCCCCAGGAGGGCGATCCCGAGCAGCTCCTGCGCGACGCCCTCGAGGCGCGGGGCTTCCACGAGCTGGTGCCCGCCCTGGCGATCTGGCCCGGGGAGGACCCGCCGCTGCTGCACGGGGCGATCACCTTGACCGAGGCGGACCTGCGCATGGTCGGCTGGTCGCGCCAGCCGCGTCGGCACCTGGCCAGCCTGATCTGGCAGCGCTCGGACATGCAGGGCCTCTCGCCCTACCAGGCCCACGGCGCCGTGCAGGACAGCCGGATGTTCTTCGGGCGGGACGCCGTGCTGCGCGAGCTGACGGCCACGGGCAAACGTCGCGCGCTGCTGGTCATCGGGCCGCGGCGGGTGGGCAAGACCAGCGTGCTCCTGCGCGCGGCCGCCGAGCTGGAGCGCCGCGGGGCGAAGACGGTCTACGTGGCGCTGCGGGCGACGGTCTCCGGCCCCTACGATCTGGCGGTGGCGCTGGCGCGCGCGGCGAAGCTGCCCATCCCCGATCCACCCCCCGTGGAGACCCCGGACGCCGAGGCGGCCTGCCTGGGCGCCTGGATCCGCGCCAACCTGAGCGGCGCCAACCTGCTGATGGACGAGGCGGACGCCTTCCTGCGCAACGATCGGGCGCGCGGCAGCCCCGCCAGCGAGGAGCTGCGCGCGCTGCTGCAGGAGGGGGTCTGCGCGCTGGCGTTGGCGGGCTACGGGACGCTCTACCGCGCGGCGCTCTCGCAGGCGGAGACCGCCTACAACCTGGGGGAGCCGCTCTTCCTCGGCAGCCTGGAGCGCGAGGCGGCCCTGCGCCTGGCCACCGAGCCGATGGAGCGGGTGGGCATCTCCTGGGCGGACCCGGCGCTGGCCGAGCAGCTCGTCACCGCGCTGGGCGGGCTGCCCCACCTCATCCAGGAGGCCTGTCGGCGGCTGCTGCTGCGCGTGCGCGGCTTCCGCGAGCCGGTGCTGAACAGCGCCGACCTCTACGCGGTCCTCGGCGACTGGCGACCGGAGGCCGAGCCCTCCAGCATGCGCGAGCTGCTGGTGACCAACGTGGAGACCAACCTCAAGGGGCCGGCGCAGGCGGCGGTCTGGCTGCTGGCCGACGAGCTCAGCACGGGCTTCTCGCTCTCCGAGCTCGGCGACGCGCTCCTCGGCGCGGGCTTCATCGAGATGGACGCGGAGCGCGTGATCGAGGTCGGGCTGGCCCTGCAGGTGGCGGGCGTCTGCCAGCGTGGCGCCGACCAGTTCCGCTTTCTGGTGCCCCTGCTCGGCGAGGCGGTGAGCCACCTGGACGTCGGGTACCGCGTCAGCGGTCTGCGCGACGCCTGGAGGGCGCTGGACGCGGGCGCGCGGCGAAGCTGGAAGTTCTGGGGTGGCACCGAGGGCGAAGCCTGAGCCGGCGCGTCAGAAGTTCTGCTCGAAGCGCAGGAGCGCGCGCGGCAGCTCCCGCTCCGTGAGCGCCTCGGAGCCCCAGACGGGCATCGCGGCCCAGACGCCCATCAAGGTCGGGCGGGCGCCGAGGATGTCCCAGACGGTCGCCACCCCCGCGGTCCAGCCGGCGGCCTCGAGGGGCGCGTCGTCGGCGCGCAGCCAGGCGCCCTCCAGCCCGCCCGAGAGCTGAAGATCGGAGAGCCAGGCCACGCCGGCCGGGACGCTGCGGTTGCGCAGGACCTGCCAGCGCAGCTCCAGCTCGCCGCCCACCTGGCGATCGCCCAGGGCCAGCCCGGGCTCGATCCCGAGCAGCCCCAGGCCGAGCTGGCGGTGGGGGAGCAGGCTCTCGGCGGCGCCCGCCTCGGCGCGTCCCGCCAGGACCAGTCGGCCGCCCAGCGGGGTGAGCGCGGTCGCCCCGACGCCCACGGAGCGCCAGGCCAGCTCACCCCCCGAGATCCCGCCGCCGCCGCTGACGCGCAGGCGCAGCCCGTGCTGGGGCAGCATCAGGTCGTCGCGCGTGTCGTAGACGCCCCAGACGGCGGCGTCCCACACCACCGTCCCGGCCGCGGTGGAGCTGTAGGAGGGGTCGAGCAGCGAGGGGCCCAGCGCCACGCCGAGGCGGACCGGGCGGGAGCGCCGGTCGAGCAGCGGCCCGAAGTAGCTGAGCGCGTAGATCTGCGCCGTGGCGAGATCGCGGGGGTCGGTCTCGGCGGCGACGCCCCACAGCCAGCGGGTGTTGTGCTGCTGGCGAAAGGTGAGGTCGGCGAAGCCGGCGACGCGGCCGGAGCTCAGGTCGAGCTCGTAGATCCACGCCGAGACGATGGTGCCCCAGCGGGCGGGCCAGGTGTCGCCGAGCGCGCTCTCCTGGTGGGCGACGCCGTCCGGGTCCAGGACGACGCGGCGCGGCCGGACCGGCCAGGACCAGGTGTGGGTGGAGGGGCCCGGGGGGGCGTCCCAGCTCAGGCGGTGGCCATCCACCTCCACCACGACCAGCTCGGGCGGCGCGCTGGCCGGAGCGTCGCGGCGAACCTCGATGATGCTGCCTTCACCGTCCTCATCCGGGATCACGCGCAACAACAGGTCCTGGTCGGTGCAGGGCGGTCGCCACGCCAGAAGGTCGGTCTCGGGCAGCCCGACGGCGCGGGCCGCCTCCTCCAGCGCCTGGCCGGCGATGAGGGCGTCGGCCAGCGCCAGGGCTCCCTCCGGGCCGACCCGCGCCTCGATCTTCCGCGCGGCGGCGGCAGGGGGGCCCGCTGGCGCGAGGATCTCCAGCAGGTCGTCCTCTACCGGATCGCCGGGGTGGGACTCGCCGAAGAGCTCCGAGTAGTAGGGCAGGTTGCCGTCGTAGAGCAGCTCGTCGATCTGCGGGATCCAGGCGAACCAGCCCAGGAGATCGCGGGGGTCGCGCTCGGCGCCGCGCGTCTCGGCGACGATGTCGGCGGCGATGGCGCGGGCCCAGGGGTCCTGGATGGGCAGCGTGGACTCCAGCATGGCCTGGCGGGTCGCCGCCGCGTGCAGGCGCCACAGCCCGTCGGTGAGCCGCAGGGCGTGATCGGCGAGGAAGAGCTGGCCCGGCCCGGCGCGGTAGAGGCGCCGGTACATCGGCGTCTCGATGATGACGAGCTGCGCGGCCCGCTCGAGCGGCCAGGCCTCGCTGAAGAGCTGGCCGAGGCGCTCCTCCCAGCGCGTGCGCCGGGGCCCGGTCTCCAGGATGACCAGCTCGCCGACCGCGAGCGGCCTCCGCACGACGTGACCGCGAGGCAGCACGGCCAGCGCGAGCCGGTCGGCCTCGCCGCGCCAGCGCAGGGTCTGCTCGGCCACGGTCCCGTTCAGCGCGCCGACCGCGCCCTCGGGGAGCACGATCTCCACGTCCCAGGAGACGCTCTCCAGCGCGCCGGCCCGCGTCGGCTGGGGGTGCCAGAGGCCGTTCATGAACAGGCCGCGACCGGGGACAAGCCCCGCCGCGCCGTAGCGCCTCGGGATCACCGCGGTGAAGCGCCAGAGCGCAGGGTCCTCGAGGGTCGGCTCCAGGCGCAGGCTGCCCTGCTCGGGGCGGGCGGGCCAGGTCCGGCGCGCGGAGAGGTCGTCGTCCGGCATGGGCAGCCGGGAGAGGGCCTCCGTCCAGCCCAGGCCAGGCTCCCCGCGCACGGTGCCGTGGATCACGCCCAGGTCGGGATCGACCGTGGCGCGCAGGACGACCTGCTGCGCCAGCGCCGCGGGCGCCCCGAACAGCAGCCAGAGGGCCGCGAGGAGCGGGCCCAGCGTCAGTAGCTGATGCCCAACGCGAAGGACGTCGTCGGCAGCGTGCCCGGCGTCCAGGCGCCGCCCAGGCGCGCGTAGAGGTCATTGCTCTGCACCTGGAAGCCCAGGCTGAGCGCCAGCGGGGAGTAGCCCTCGTCGCAGACCTCGACCCCGTCGGCGTTCTCGTAGCAGGGCAGGCTGTGCACGCCGAGCGCGTCCTGATCGAAGTCCGACAGGCGCAGGCTGGCGTTTATGCGGTTCAGGCCCACGCCCAGGAAGGGCGAGAAGGTGCCGTGGTTGATCCCCGCGAGCTGGCTGATCCCGAGCGTGTAGCCGATGGTCGCCGAGGCGTCCATCACGCCCATCTGCAGCTCGTCGTTGCCGACGTAGCGGGTGTAGCCCACCTGAACGGCCAGATCCGGCGCGAAGCTGCGGTAGCCCTCGATCAGGGCCCAGCGGCCGTAGCCGCCCACGACGGTCTGGCGGGAGAAGGCCAGGTAGCCCACGTTTCCGCCCACCTCGAGGGAGAAGGGCAGCCCCTTGCGCACGCCGAGGCTGGGCACCCAGATCACCCGCGTGGGATCGCCGTCGGTGCTCACCCGCTGCCAGGCGGTGGGGTCATCGGCGTCGAAGGCGCGGATGAAGGTGGCGTTGTTCGTGAGGCTGACGTCGAAGCCGGTCACGCCCAGGGTCTCGGCCGGCAGCAGCGCCTTGTTGGCGATGGCCACGCCGAGCGACTTGACGACCTCGGCGTAGGCCTCGCCGGTCACCGTCGTGTCGGTGACGGCCTGACCGTCCCACGTCCCGAGCTGGCTGACGGTGATGTCGTCGAAGTCACCCGCGAAGGCCGTGCCCGACCAGAACAGGGCCAGCGTGAATGTGCGCATCGAGAACCTCGTCTGTTGCTCAATGTTATACGGCGCCGGCCTCGCGGACAAGGGCCGGCAGTCGCTATCCGCCGATCCCGGTCATCACGCCTTGGAAGACCGTGCCGCCCTCTACCTGGCAGTCGTGGCCGGAGGGCTTGCCGTAGACCATGAGGCGGAGCTGGCGCTCCAGCGCCTCGTCGCTGATCCCGGCGCGCAGGAGATCCCGCAGCGAAGGGGTGTCCTCGTGGGCGAGGCAGGTGCGCAGGTGCCCGGTGGCCATCAAGCGCAGACGGTTGCAGGTGGCGCAGAAGTGCTCGGAGAGCGGGGCGATGAAGCCGACCAGCAGCCCGCTCTCGGCCACCCGCCAGTAGCGGGCGGGCCCGAGCCCGACGCCGGCCCGATCCGGGATCAAGGTCCAATTCTGCTCGAGGCGCTGCCGAAGCTCCCGGCAGGGGACGCTCCTGTGCCAGCGCTCCTCGAAGGGCATGTACTCGATGAAGCGCAGGACGGTGTCGCTGGCGTGCGGGGCGCACCAGCGCACGAAGTCGTCCAGCTCGTCGTCGTTCTCGTCGCGCAGCACGACCACGTTCAGCTTGATGGGCAGCAGGCCCACCTCGCGGCAGCGCGCGATGCCCGCCAGGACGCGGTCCAGATCGCCGCCGCGGGTGAGGCGCCCGAAGCGATCGGCGCGCAGCGAGTCGATGGAGATGTTCACCCGCTTGAGCCCGGCCTCGCGCAGCGGTCCCGCCAGGCTGGCCAGCGTGTGCGCGTTGGTGGTCATGGCGATGTCGTCCAGCCCCAGCGCGGCGATGCCCTGGACCAGCGCCACCAGGTCCTTGCGCACGGTGGGCTCGCCGCCGGTCAGCCGTACGCGGCGCAGGCCCATGCGCGCGAAGACCGAGACGATGCGGATGATCTCCTCGTAGCTGAGGATCTCCTCGCGCGGCGTCCACTGCAGCCCCTCCTCGGGCAGGCAGTACACACACCGGAAATTGCAGCGATCGGTGACGCTGATCCGGAGGTAGGTGTGGACCCGACCGTAGGAGTCCAGGAGCGGCGCGCTTTCCATGGGAATCTTTAGCTTCTTCGGGAGCCCCGGTCCAGCGCGCCTGGGGGTCAGCCGTCCGGGAAGAGCCGGCGGGCGACGGCGTCGGCGGTGCCCCGGAAGACGGCGGAGGTCGCGCTGGCGTCCATGGCGATGGGGCGCCCGGCGTCGCCTCCCTCTCGAACCCGGCCGTCCAGCGGGATCTGTCCGAGCAGGGGGACGCCATAGTGCTCGGCGGTGCGGCCGCCTCCGCCCTGGCCGAAGGGGTGCATGCGCGTCCCGTCGGGCAGGTCGAGCCAGCTCATGTTCTCCACGATGCCCAGGACGGGCACCTCGAGCTTGCGGAACATCTCGATGGCGCGCACGGCGTCGAGCAGCGCGACCTCCTGCGGGGTCGTCACGATCAGGGCGCCGGAGAGGGGCACGGCCTGGATCATGGTGAGCTGCGCGTCGCCGGTGCCGGGGGGCAGGTCGATGATCAGCACGTCCAGCTCGCCCCAGGCCACGTCGTGGAGGAACTGTTTGACGACGCCCATGACCATGGGCCCGCGCCAGATGATCGGCTCCTTGTCGTCCACCAGGAAGCCGATGGACATACAACGTACACCATGACCCTCCAGCGGGAGGATCTTCTTGTCGGCGTTGGCGAAAGGTCGTCCATGAACGTTCATCATCAGCGGCAAGCTGGGGCCGTAGATGTCGGCGTCCATCAAGCCCACCTTGTAGCCCGCCTGCTCGAGCGAGACCGCCAGGTTGGTCGCCACCGTGGACTTGCCGACCCCGCCCTTGCCCGAGGCCACGGCGATGACGTGGCGCACGCCGGCGATGGGGTTCTTGGAGATGGGGCCGCCGTGGGGCTGCATCATCCCGGCGCCGTCCAGGCCCTTCACGGGTGGGGCGGCAGGCTTCGCGGCGGGAGCGGCGGGCTTCGCGGCGGGGGC
>CAZKWG010000306.1:0-8897 GCA_964556105.1 uncultured Enterobacterales bacterium
CTGCTCTATGACCGCCTGGGCCGCTTCCCCGACCCCGCCGCCGCCGCCGCCGCCGCCCTGCGCCGCGTCGGCCTGGGCGACCGCCTGGACCACCCGCCCGAGGCCCTCTCCGGCGGGCAGCAGCAGCGGGTCGCCATCGCCCGCGCCCTGGTGACCGCGCCCGCCCTGCTGCTGGCCGACGAGCCCACCGGCAACCTGGACACGCGGACCACCACCGAGATCATGGCCCTCTTCCAGGAGCTTCACCGCGGCGGGCTCACCATCGTCCTGGTCACCCACGAGCTGGAGGTCGCCGCCTGGTGCACGCGCGCTGTCACCCTCCGCGACGGGCGCATCGTCTCCGACCAGGTCCAGACCCCGGGCGACGCCGCCGCCGATCTCGCTCGCCTGGAGGCGCCGTGAAGGTCAGCCGCCTGCTCTCGCTGGCCCTGAGCAGCCTGGCGCGCAGCCCGGGGCGCTCGCTGCTCACCGTGCTGGGCGTGGTCATCGGCGTCAGCTCGGTGGTGGTGATGATCGCGCTCGGGCACGGCGCCCAGGCGCAGATCGAGAGCCGCATCGGCAGCCTGGGCACCAACCTCATCGTGATCACGCCCGGCTCCACCGCGACGGCGGGCGTGAGCGGCGGATCGGGCTCGATGGCCAGCCTCACGCTGGACGACGTCGCGGCGCTGGAGCAGGAGAGCGCGCTGCTCACGGCCGTCTCGCCGGTGATCTTCACGCGCACCTCGGTGGTCGTCGGGCGGGCGAACTGGCGCACGAACATCCAGGGCGTGGACGCCGACGCCCAGGAGATCCGCGGCTGGTCGGTCGCCGAGGGCCGCTTCTTCGAGCCCGACGACGTCCAGAACGCGCGCAAGGTCTGCCTGCTCGGGGCGACGGTCGCCGCCATCCTCTTCGAGGGCGAGGACCCCGTCGGCCGCACCGTGCGCCTGCGCGAGGTCCCGATGGAGATCATCGGTGTGCTGGGCGCCAAGGGCCAGACCGCCGAGGGAACGGATCAGGACGACGTGGTCCTGGCGCCCTACACAACGGTCAAGACCCGCCTCGCAGGACGGCAATTCTTAGGTCAGATCCTCGGCCGCACCGCCACGGAGCCCGAGCTCCCCGCCGCCATGGCCGAGGCCCGCGCCATCCTGCGCGAGCGCCACCGTCTCTCGACATGGGAGCCGGACGACTTCGAGGTGAAGGATCAGCGCGCCCTGGCCGAGGCGGCGAGCGCCACCACGCGCGTCATGTCGATGCTGCTGCTCACCATCGCCGGCGTCTCGCTGCTGGTCGGCGGCATCGGGATCATGAACATCATGCTGGTCAGCGTCACCGAGCGCCGCCGCGAGATCGGCATCCGCCGGGCGGTGGGCGCGCGCAGCCGGGACGTGCTGGCGCAGTTCCTCGTCGAGAGCGTCGTGCTGAGCGGCCTCGGCGGGCTGCTCGGCGCCGCGCTGGGCGTCGGCGGCAGCATGCTCCTCGGGCGGCTCACCGGCTGGGCGACGGTGGTGACCTGGGACACGCTGTCGGTGGCGATGGGGTTCTCGGTCGGGGTCGGGATCATCTTCGGTTGGGTGCCCGCGGCGCGGGCGGCGAAGATGGACCCTATCGAGGCGCTGCGGCAGGGGTAGGAGCCAAGGGTCTACCGAGGGGCGTCGTCACCCTGCGCGCATCGCGTCCTCGCACCAGGGCGGGCACACGCTCTCCTGGCTCTCGCGCGCCAGGCGATCGGCCGACGCGCGCATCCAGACGATGAGGTTGTGCCGCTCGCCGTGGGTGATGGCGTGGGCGCCGTGGCGGTTGGCGCCCGCGTGCAGCAGCGCCACGCCGGGCTGGTGGGTCCAGCGGAGGCGCTCGCCCGGGGCGGAGGGGGTCTGGCGGTGGCGCTCGCAGCGCTCGCCCTCGAAGTACAGATCGCCGCCGGCGAACCCGTCTCCCAGGCACAGGTTCAGGGTCACCTCGGCGTCGTCGGCGTGAAAGCCGAGATCGAGGTCCTCGCCGAGCGCGTAGCGGACGACGAAGGCGTGCTCGTGGTCCAGCCGCCCGCCGCCGTGCGGCCCGTAGAGGAGGGCGGTCAGCGGGTTCAGCGCCTCGCGCAGCCGCGCGAGATCCAGCCCCATCGTCCTACAGATCACGCCGTACTGGTTCATGGAATTGGGCGGGGCGAGCTCGATCCCGCTCAGCCGCGCCCAGGCCGAGAGCCGCCGGACCTCGTCGCGCAGCGCGCAGGCCCAGCTGGGCGAGACAGGTCGGAGCGCCCACAGCCCGCGGTCAATGGGGGTGAGCAGGGCGCGCAGCGCGGTCTCGGTGTGGGCGTCGCGCAGCGCGGGATCGAGATCCTCGGCGGTGAACCGCCAGGCCGCGGGATCGGCAGGAGCGTAGTCGGCCAGGGTCCGGCCCCGCGGCGGCAGGCTCAGGGCGGGCAGGGGCGAGGGGGTGCGCGTCGGCGGCGGCGCTGGCCGCGGCGGGGGCGGAGGACGCAGGAGTCGGCGGAGGAGGGCGCGCACCCCGAGAAGGTACACACCGCTCTCGGCCATGCGCAACGGTTCTTGGGCCCGGCGTCGCAGGCGAAGCCTGGTGGGGTCGGGCTGTCAGGTTAGCCCCCGCCAGAGAGGTGCTCCCGTGTCCAACCCCGTCATCCTCATCGGCGCCACAGGTGGCGTCGGCGCTGCGCTCGCCCGCAAGCTCTCGGCGCGCGGTTCACGGGCGCACCTCATCGGTCGTGACGCGGCTCGGCTCGAGGCGCTCGCCACGGAGACGGGTGGCTCCTGGGCCGTCGCGGACGTGATGGACCGCCCGGCGCTCGACGCGGCGGTGAAGGCGGCCGGGCCGGCCGTGGCGGGGCTCGCCTACTGTGTGGGCACCATCAACCTCAAGCCCGTCTCCCGCGTCACGGACGAAGACGCCGAGCGCGACTTCCGCCTCAACGCCCTCGGCGCGCTGCGCGCGGTCCAGGCCGCCCTCCCGGCGCTCAAGGCCAACGAGGGCCCGTCGAGCGTCGTGCTCTTCTCCAGCGTCGCGGTGCACCAGGGCTTCGCCGCCCACGCCTCGATCGGCATGGCCAAGGGCGCGGTCGAGGGCCTGATGCTCTCGCTCGCCGCCGAGCTGGCGCCGCGGGTCCGCGTGAACTGTGTGGCTCCGTCGCTCACGCGGACGCCGCTCGCCACCTCCCTGACCTCGAACGAGACGATGGCGACGGCCATCGCCGGGATGCATGCCCTCCAGCGCCTTGGCGAAGCCGACGACATCGCCTCAGCGGCGGCCTTCCTCCTCTCCGCCGAGGCCGGCTGGATCAGCGGGCAGGTGCTCAACGTAGACGGCGGTCGCTCGACCCTGCGCGCCAAGGGCTGAGCGGTGGCCCGCATGCGGAAGAAGGGGGATCTGCCGAGCAAGGCCTGCGCGGCCTGCGGAAGGCCCTTTGTCTGGCGCAAGAAGTGGGAGCGCGACTGGGACAGGGTGAAGACCTGCTCGGACCGCTGTCGCGCCGCGTTGCGCGAATAGACACATGCCCTGAGGGCGCGGCGCCTAACCCTCGCCGCCCTCGCCCGGGGCGCGCCTAGCCCTCGGTCGGCGCGCTGGACACGCTCTCCTCGCCCTCGGTCGGCTCGGCCGCGTCCGCCGCCTCCTCGCCGTCCTCGCTCTCCAGGACGCGGGCGACGCTGACGATGCGCTCGTTGGTCTCGCTCTCCACCTTCATCAGCGTCACACCGCGGGCGGAGCGCGTCTCGGTGCGGCGGATACCGGCGACGTCGATCTTGATGACGCGGCCGGTGTTGGTGATCAACATCACCGAGTCGCCCTCGTGGACGCCCAGGCTGCCGACCACGCGGCCGTTGCGCTCGTCTACGCCGATGTTGATGACGCCCTTTCCGCCGCGGCCCTGGATGCGGTACTCGTCCACCGAGGTGCGCTTGCCGAAGCCCTTCTCGGTGATGGTGAGGATCTCCAGGTTGGGATCGTCATCCAGCACGATCATGCCGGCGATCTCGTCGCCGTCCTCCAGGTCCATGCCGCGCACGCCGCGCGCGACGCGGCCGGTGTGGCGCACCTCGAGCTCGCCGTCCTCGTTGACGCCGGGGAAGCGGATGGCCATGCCGTCGCGGGTGGCGATCAGCACGTGCTGGACGGTGCGCGTCAGCACGACGGAGAAGAGCTCGTCGCCGTCCGCGCAGTCATACGCGCGCAGGCCCACCGAGCGCAGGTTGGCGTACTCCTCGAGGCGCGTGCGCTTGACCAGGCCCTTCTTCGAGCAGAAGAGCAGGTCGAGCTCGTCCTTGAAGCTCCGGATCGTCACGACGGACGCGATGGAGTCGTTCGGGTCGAGCTGCACCAGGTTGACGATGGGCGTGCCCGTGGCGTCGCGGCTGGTCTCGGGGATCTGGTGGACCGGCACGCCGAAGACCTGGCCCTGGGTCGTGAAGATCAACAACTGGGAGTGGGTGTTGCCGATGAAGATCTCGCGGACCTTGTCCTCGCCGCGCGTGCGCATCCCGCGCGTGCCGAAGCCGCCGCGGCGCTGCTGGCGGAACTCGTCCAGGCTGCTGCGCTTGATGTAGCCGTTGACCGTCAGCGTCAGCACCTGCTCTTCCTCGGCGATGAGATCGTGCAGGGACAGCTCGGCCGTGCTCTCCACGATGCGGGTGCGGCGCTCGTCGGCGTACTTCTCCTTGATGACCAGCAGCTCCTCGCGGATGACCTCCAGCAGGCGGCGCTCGCTGTTCAGGATCTCGCGCAGGTAGTTGATGACCTTCTCGATCTCGGCGTACTCGTCGAGGATCTTCTGCCGCTCCATGCCGGTCAGGCGCTGCAGGCGCAGGTCGAGGATCGCCTGGGACTGGATCTCGGTGAAGCCGAACGTGCCCTGCAGGCCGGTGCGGGCCTCCTCCGGGGTCTGGCTGCCGCGGATGAGGGCGATGACGGCGTCCAGGTGGTCCAGGGCGCGGAGATAGCCCTCCAAGATGTGCTGGCGGGCCAGCGCCTTCTCCAGGTCGTGGCGGCAGCGGCGCAGGGTGACGTCGCGCCGATGGGCCAGGTAGTACTGGAGCATCTCCAGGAGCGAGAGCACCAGCGGCCGGCCCTGGACGATGGAGAGCAGGATGACGCCGAAGGTCGTCTGCAGATCGGTGTGCTTGTAGAGCTGGTTGAGCACGACCTCGCTGACGACGTCGCGCTTGAGCTCCATCACGATGCGCATGCCTTGACGATCGCTCTCGTCGCGCAGCGCGTGGATGCCCTCGATCCGCTTGTTCTTGACGTGGTCGGCGATGTCCTCGATGAGGCGCGCCTTGTTCACCTGGAAGGGCAGCTCGTCGATGATGATCGCCGTGCGCCCGTTGTCCAGCTCCTCGAACTGGGCCTTGCCGCGCACCATGATGCGGCCGCGGCCGGTCTCGTAGGCGTCGCGGATGCCGCGCGTGCCGTAGATGGTGCCGGCGGTCGGGAAGTCCGGGCCGGGGACCAGGCGCATCAGCTCCTTCAGCTCGAGGTTCGGGTTGTCGATCAACGCGACGACGGCGTCGATGATCTCGCCCAGGTTGTGGGGCGGGATCTTCGTCGCCATGCCGACGGCGATGCCGTCCGAGCCGTTCACCAGCAGGTTCGGGAAGGCCGCCGGCATGACCAGCGGCTCCTCGTGCGAGCCGTCGAAGTTCGGCCCGAAGTTCACCGTGTCCTTGTCGATGTCGGCCAGCAGCTCCTCCGCCAGCCGGGTCATGCGCGACTCGGTGTAGCGGTAGGCGGCGGCAGGATCCCCGTCCACGCTGCCGAAGTTGCCCTGTCCATCGACCAGCAGGTAGCGCATGTTCCAGGGCTGGGCCATGCGCACCAGGGCGTCATAGACCGCGGTGTCGCCGTGCGGGTGGTACTTCTTCAGCACCTCGCCGACGACGCCGGCGCACTTCGAGTAGCGCCGGCTGGACAGGTTCCCCTCGCGGAACATCGCGTAGAGGATGCGGCGATGCACGGGCTTGAGCCCGTCGCGCACGTCCGGGAGCGCGCGCCCCACGATGACGGACATCGAGTAGTCGAGGTACGAGGACCTCATCTCGTCTTCGATGTCGATGGGGATCAGCGTGCGGGCGATTTCGTCCATGGGAGCGGCTCCGGAGGTCGGCCTTTGGGCTTAACCCGTCGCTCCCTCGCCCGCTTCAAGGTTCCGGGAGGGACCGGATTTGCTGGTCTGTCCTGCGGCGATCCCGCTATTCCGGCCCCGCGCTCTCCCCCTCCAGATACCCGAGCGCCTGAAGCTGTGCCTGCACGTCCATCCTGGCCGGCTCCGGCCCGAAGAAGACGGTCAGCGGGCCCATGCCGCCGCGGCGGTCGAAGAGGCCGCGGAACAGGGCGCGGCCCACGGCCTCCTGCTCGGCGCCGCCCACCTCCACCCGCTCGCTCTTGTCGGGGGCGACGATCCAGGCCTCCAGCGCGCGCGACTTCAGGCTGACCACCAGACGGGCGTTCGCGTCGGCGACGCTGGCCAGGTTCGCGCCGTGGGCGACGCTCTCGGCGAAGGCGAGCCGGTCTGTGTTGGGCGCGCCGACCAGGCTCCACAGGTCCTGTCCGCGCGCGCCGGCGGCGGCCGTCGCTCCACCCCGGGCGATCAGGCCCTGGTACAGATCGACGTGCTCGACCAGCGTGTCGAAGCGCCCTGGCCTGGGCGCGCCGGCGCCGGCGATGACCAGCGGGACGCGCAGCAGCTCGCCGTAGAGGGTGTGGCCGTGCTCGAAGCCGCCGTGATCCCAGAACTCTTCGCCGTGGTCGGCGGTCACCACCAGCAGGGTCTCGCCCCAGGCGTCGCGTTGGTCAAGTTGCTTGACCAGATCGCCCAGCGCCCGATCCGCGGTCAGCACCTCCTCGTCGTAGAGCGAGATCACGTAGTCGCGGATGTTGGGCTCGGGCTCGGGGCCGTCGCGCTTCAGCCCGATGCCCATGTAGGGCACCGGCACGGGCGAGGCGTCGCGAGGGGCGAAGGTGCCGCGCAGGTCCTGGGGAGGGCCGTAGGGCAGGTGGGGCTCCATGAAGTGAAGGAGTAGGAAGGCGGGTTTTTCCTGGGTCTCCAGCCACTTCGTGCCGATGGCCACGGTCTCGGTGGCGCTGCGGTTGCGCAGGTTGGCCACGCCCTGGAAGTCATAGGTCTCAAAGCCCTGGGCGAGCCCGTGCTCGGGCGCCATGAACGCGTTGTTCACCACGGCGGCGGTGGCGTAGCCGGCCTGCTGGAGCGACTCGGCCAGGGTGGTGAACGTGTCGGCGACGGCGCCGTAGCGGGCGGGGCCTTCCGGATCGCGCACGGCGTGGTGCTCGTGCGGGTAGAGCCCGGTGAACAGGCTGCCGAAGCTGGCCAGCGTCCAGCCGGCGTGGCTGTAGGCGCGCTCGAAGAGGGCGCCGCGGGCGGCGAGGGCGTCCAGGTTGGGCGAGGTGGGGCGCGCGTAGCCGTAGGCGCCCAGGTGGTCGGCCCGCAGCGTGTCGATGACGACCAGCACGATGTCGGGCTGCTTCGGCGGAGGCGGCGGCGCCGGCGTGCAGCCCTGCAGGAGCGCGAACAAAGCGAGGTTCATGGCGTGCTCTCAGACGACGCTTCCGAGGTGACCTCGTCGTCCAGATAGCCCAGCAGCCGGAGCTGCTCCTCGGTCTGCTGGCTGGTCGGCTCGCGCCCAAGGTTGGGTTGGATGGGCTCCACGCCGCCGCGGGCGTCGAAGAGCGCGCGGAAGTACGGGCGGCCCAGCTCGCGGCTCTCCGTGTCGGAGATCGGCTCGCGCTCGGAGCCGTCCGGGGCCACCTTCCAGGCCTCCATGACGCGGGAGCGCATGTCCACCACCAGGCGAAGTTGCCCGTCCACCACGCTGGCCAGCTCGCCGCCGTGCACGACGCTCTCGGCGATCGCCATCCGGCCGTCGTCGGGCGCGCCGCTGGCGAGGGTCCAGAGGTCCACGCCCTCCGATTCGGCCGGCCGCGCGCCGCCGCCGCGGGCGATCAGCCCCTGGAAGAGGTCGATGTGTTGGACAGGCGTGCTGTAGCGCCCGGTCTTGGGGGCGCCGACGCCCCAGATGATCAGCGGGACGCGCAGCAGCTCGCCGTAGAGGGTGTGGCCGTGCTCGAAGCCGCCGTGATCCCAGTGCTCCTCGCCGTGGTCGGCGGTCAGGACCAGCATCGTCCGCTTCTTGCGGGGCTCCAGCCCGTCCACGAGCTGCGCCACGGCGCGGTCGGTGGTCAGCACCTCCTCGTCGTAGAGGGCGATGATGTAGTCCTGGATGGCCTGCTCGGGGGCGGGGCCGGCGCGGCTCATGCCGGCGCCGATGAAGGGCACGGGCACGGGCGGGTTGGCCTTGGGGGCGAAGGTGCCGCGGACCTCCTCGGGCGGGTCATAGCCGATATGAGGCTCCATGAAGTGGAGCAGCAGGAAGGACGGCTTCGTCTGCTGGGTCAGCCAGTCGAGGCCCTTCGTCACCGTCTCGCGGGCGCTGCGGTGCACCTTGTTGTCCGCATCGGCGAGATCATAGACCTCGAAGCCCTGGTTCATGTTCAGGCCGGGCTTGAGGAAGGGGTTGTTGACGAAGGCGGCGGTGGCGTAGCCGGCCTGCTGGAGCGCCTCGGCGAGCGTCGTCGTCTCCTTGGAGATCTCCCCGAAGAGGACGGGGTTCTGGATGTCGCGTACGGCGCGGTGGCCGTGCGGGTACTGGCCGGTGAACAGGCTGGCGAAGCTGGCCAGCGTCCAGCCGGCGTGGCTGTAGGCGCGCTCGAAGACGGCGCCGTTGGCGGCGAGCGCGTCGATGGCGGGCGAGGTCGGGCGCGCGTAGCCGTAGGCCCCCAGGTGATCGGCGCGCAGCGTGTCTACGACCACCAGCACGATGTCCGGCTGCTTCGGTGGCGGCTCGGGGGAGCAGGCGGCGACGGGGACGAGGAGGAGGGGCCGGAGGAGG
>CAZKWG010000307.1:0-8368 GCA_964556105.1 uncultured Enterobacterales bacterium
CGGTCCAGTCCCTGCGCGCGAGCGAGGGGGCGCCGGGCACGGGCACCCAGGCTATGCCGCGCAGCCGGGCAGCTCTGGGGGGCGTCCGGGGTGCCGCGGGCTCGATGGGCTTCGTCGGGGCGGGCTCGACCGGGGCGGTGGTCACGGGGGGCGGGGTGACGGTCGCGCCAGCGACGGGCGGAGGCACGCTGAGGCGCGCCGGGAGCGTGGCCAGCGTGGCCTCCGAGGGCATGACCAGCAGGGCCAGGGCCGCGGCGGTGAGCAGCTCGCGCGGATGCTCGTGAGGCGGGCCGCTCAGGGAGGCGTCGCCCTCGCCGCGCACGGCGGGCGTGGCGATGAAGGTCCCTTTGAGGAGCACGCGGGAGGGCGTGCCCTCCAGGACCGTCCCGGACAGCATCGCCGTCATGCCGGCGCTCGCGGCATAGGGCGTGGCGCACTCCAGGTTGCCCTGGCAGGCCACGAGCCCCGCGTAGGCGCCCGGATCCAGGCGGCTCACGAGCTGCGAGACCTCGAAGACGCGCGAGGAGGGGAGCCGGCTCAAGGCCTCGCGGGTCGCGTTCGACGCGGGCTGGGCGAGCCCGGAGGGTCCGCTCAGGGGCAGCACCAGGATGTCCCAGCTGGGCTGATCCTTCCAGGTGGCCTCGTCGATGTTCTCGATGTTCATCACCAACGAGAAGGGGACGCGGACGGTGCCCTGGGGCAGCGTGAGGGTCAGCCCGTCGGCGGTCGTCGCGTCCACGCGTGCCGCCAGCGACCGCCCGTCAGAGAGGGTGATTCGACGGAACTCCTGCGCCTCGGAGGGCTGAACCAGCCCGAGCAGAAACGCGAGGAAGCAGGCGAACATCACGGGGCCTCCGGGAGATTGGGGCACACCCCTGATCCGCCCTGCTCTACGCTCTCGAGCAGCGCGAGGCCGAGACGCCAGGGGATCTGGACGTCGGAGCTGTCGGCGGCCAGCACGCCCGCCAGGAGCAGGGCGAGGGGTTCGTCCGCCGTCACGTTCGTCCCATAGCTCGTCGACGCCGCGTAGAGCCCGAGACCCAGCGCCTCGCCCTCCTCGTCATCGACGGTGCTCAGCGGGTTCATGCAGGGGTCGAGCTCGTACAGGAGCATGTCGTAGAAGAGCTCATCGCCGAGCTCCGCGGGGAGCTCGACCTCCAGCACGACGCAGAGCTGACCATCGGCGCTCGGGCTGAGGCTGATCCAGTCCTCGTCGGCGGAGTAGGCGCCCTGCGCGAGGGGAGGGTACTCGCTCGTCGCCGTGGCCGAGTCGCAGGTGACCTCGTGCGAGGGGGTCTGGGTGGGGTCCCATCCGGCGCCTTGGAGGGAGCCGTAAAGCACCAGGCCCTCGCCCAGGCCCAGCGTCAGCGCCTCGGGAGGGGTCCCGTTCCCAGGGTCTTCTTCGCGCACGGGCGCGGCCCAGGCCACGTCCACCGCGTCGGCGGGGTCGGTGCCGGGCGGCACGACGTCGAGCGGCTCGACGGGCAGATGGGCGTGCGTCGGCCACGTCTCGCAGCCCTGGGCCGCGGCGAGCGCCGTGAGGAAGAGGAAGGAGGTCGCGCGTCGATTCCCGTTCATGGCAGGACTCTTGTATCGCACATCGGCGCGCCGCGCCGCCACCAGAAGGCGCGTTGACCTTGACCCGCCCTGCCCTGGGACATAGACGGTGCAGACGATCGCGGGAGAGGATTTGGCCGTCCGGCTCAACCTGGACTATGCGCTCACGCTGACCAGCAAGGTCGGCGTGTGGGGTGGATTGGACCAGCGCCACCTTCGGGCTCAAATCCCTAAGATGAACGCCGTTTATGCGTCCATCAACGCGCTCGGCGATCAGCGGCTGCCCTACGGCCGGCCGCTGGGCGACGCCCTCAGCGCCGCGCTGGATGCCTGGGTCGAGGCGCGCCGCGCCGAGGCCCTGAGGGTGGTGGTGCTCGGAGAGCCGGGGGCCGTCAGCGCCGCGCGCATGCTCTCCTCGCTCGCGCCGGACCCGGGCGCGATCACCTGGGTCGATGGCATGGACGGGCTCGAGGCGGCGCTCGGCGGCGCGCCGGCGCATCTGGTGGTCCTGGACGGCCCGCCGTGGGTGCGATGGCTGGCGGAGTCGCTCGGCGGGCGGGCGAAGGGCGCGACCGTGGTGGGCGGTGAGCTGCCCATCGCGGGGCTGGAGGGCGCGGAGACGCTCCCGGGCCCGGCGGACGCTGCGCTCGGCGTGCTCGGCCCCTTCGCGCTCGCCGCGGCGGCCCTCTGCGGCGCCGCCATCGCGCCCATCGTCGAGGAGGCGATCCGCGCCCGGCAGCGTTGCGCGTCGATGGCCCTCTTCGAGAACCCGGCGCTCCTCTTCGCCGCCGTGCTGGTCGCCGCTCGCGAGCACGGCGTCGAGCGCCTGGTCTTTCTGCTCCCCTCCGGGCGGCTCGAGCCCTGGGCGGCCTGGGCGACCCGCGCCTGGTCCTCGATCACCACACGCGGCGCCGCGCGCGCCAACGTGCGCGTGCCGGCTGGCGTGCCCTCCATCGCCGTGCGCCTGGGCGACGAGGCGATGATTCAGCACCTCCTGGGCGGTCCCCACGATCTGCTCGGCTGCGCGCTGGTCCTCGACGATGACGGCGCGCAGGATCTCGAGGGGCGCCGCCGCTGGGGGCTGGCCCGCTCGCTGCTCACGGCGCAGTTCATGCAGCTCTGTCGCGACGGGCGGCCCGTCGTCCAGCTCCGCGTCCCTACCCTTGATCCCGCCATGATCGCCGGGCTCTCCGTGGTGTGCCTGCACGCCGCGACGGCCACCGCTCTGGCCTCGGACATCGATCCTCTCCTCTCCCCAGCCGTGCAGCTCTGGCGCACGCTGGCGACCGAGGAGATCACCTCGCTTCCGCCTTATTCCAGCTCGGAGTCCTCTCGTGGCTGACCAGGTTCAGAAGGGGCCGGCGCGCCCGGCCGGCACACCGGAAATGCAGGAAGAGCAGGACGTCCTCTTCCGCGCCCAGATGAGCGTCATGCAGATCGTGCTGGGCTACTGGCGCCACGCGCTGGCGGTGACGGGCGCGGTCCTGCTGGTCGTCCTCATCGTCGGCCTGGTGCGCGACTACCGCGTCGAGCAGCAGCAGGAGTGGCAGGCGGCGATCGCGTCGGTGGACGTGGAGCTGCCCGCGCCCGATCCGCTCGCGCAGTACGGGCTGGCCCCGCTCGATGACCCGAACGACAAAGAGAAGATGGACAAGCTGGCGGCCAGCGCGGCCGGCTACGAGGCCGTGGCGGGCGAGGCGAGCGGCGCGTCGGCGGTCATCGCCTGGATGCGCGCCGCGGAGACCTGGGAGCGCGCTGGCCAGAAAGACAAGGTCGAGGCCGCCTACCGCAAGGCCACCGAGCTCGGGGCCCCCGGCGCCCTGGGCTGGGCCGCGCGCGCCAGCCTCGCCGCGACGCTGGCCTCGAAGGGTGACGTGGACGGCGCCGCGGCGCTCTACCGCGAGGCCGCCAACGGCAAGGACTTCTACGCTGAGCGGGCCCTCTTCGAGCTGGGCGGCCTGTACGCGGGCGCGGGCCGGCGAGAGGACGCGGGCAAGGCCTACGAGGAGTTCAACGGCCGCTTCGCCGACTCCACGCTGGCGGACGAGGTCGCCGCGGCGCGCGGACAGCTGGTCGGGGGCGGCTCTTGAGCCTGGGCGCCTGGATGACCGTGCTGGGGATCGTGGGCCGCGAGCCCGCGGCGCCGCCGGCGGAGGAGGCCGCGTTCTCCAGCCCGCCCGTCGTGGCCTGGGTGCACCCGCTGCCTGCGCCGCCGAACCCCTCGCCGGTGCGCGCCGAGCGCGGCGCCCCGGCGCTGCGGGACGGGCTGCTCTACCTGGGGGCCTCCCAGGACAACTCGCTGCTGGTGCTGGACGCGCAGAACGGCGCCTTGAAGGCCCGTCTTCCGGCCTCGGGGCCCGTGCAGAGCGCGCCCGTGCTGGGCGAGGAGCTGGTCTGGTTCTCCGACACCGCAGGGTATACCTGGTGTTATCGGATTCGTGACGGAGAGAAGCTGTGGAGCCACTACTCCGGGGCGCCCCTGCTCTCCTCGCCGCTGGTCTCGGACGGGCGCGTCTACCTCTCCAACGTCGATGACGTCGTCTTCGCGCTGGACGCCTTCTCTGGAGAGCTCGCCTGGCGGCACGCGCAGCAGCTCGACCCGGGGCGCGGCATCGAGCTGGAGCTCTTCGGGGCGCCCTCTCCGGCCCTGGCGGGGGAGCTGCTCCTGACCGGGCACTCGGACGGCACGCTGCTGGCCTTGAACGCCTCGGACGGCGAGCTGGCCTGGCAGCGTCGTGTAGGCGAGGGGCGTTACCCGGACCTCATCGCGCCGGCGATGGGCACGGAGGAGGCCATCCTGGTCGCGGGATACACGGCGCCGCTGCTGGCCTTGGACCTGAGCTCTCAGGCCGTGCGCTGGCGGCTGGACGACGTGGGCGCCGCCGAGGCCCTCGTGCGGCGCGGAGACGATGTCTATGTCGCGGGGGTCGATGGCAAGCTGCGCGCGGTGAACCTGCGCACCGGCGAGCTGCGCTGGACCTGGGACAGCGGCACGGGCGGCAGCCTGGCCGAGCCTGTGGTCACCGAGGCGGGGCTGCTCGTCGGAGCCGCCGTCGGCGGGCTGGCGCTGGTCGATCGCGACAGCGGAGCCACGATCTGGACCCTGGACCTGGGGCATCAGCTCGACGGCGTGAGCGGCGCGCCGCTGGTCTCGGGCGACGAAGCCTGGGTGGTCACCAACGCTGGGAACCTCGTCCATCTGGTCGTGCCCAGCCCGCCGCCGCCGCCGCCACGCCTGCGCGCCACCGGCGAGCGCGCCCCCCGTTAGCTGCGCTCTGCGCAAGAGGAGCTCCGGTGTCCGACGACCGACGCGGTGATGGCGAAGGGAGGGAGCGACGCGAGCCCCGGCTGCGCGATCTGGCGCGCCGCTTCCTGGAGGGCGAGGAGGGCGCCCACGAGGAGCGCCCCCGGCCCGAAGAGCGCACACGCATGGACGCCCGGGAGATGCTGGGCGCGGTGCTGGAGACGGGCGACAAGGCCAAGACCGAGGTGGTGCGCATGGTGGCGCGCGAGGTCCGCGCGTACCTGGAGGCGCTGGAGCTCGGCGAGGACATCCGCGATCTGCTGACGAACTATTCGCTGGAGGTCAACGCCAGCTTCTCGCTGAAGCCCCTGCGCGACACCGAGGCGGAGGACACGCCCGTGCGGGCGAAGCGTCGTCGGGCGAGAAAGGCGCGCGCCGCCGCCGCTGCCGACGAGGAGGAGCCGGCGAGCGAGTGAGGGGCCTCAGCGCTCGTCCGCGACGCCCTCGTCATCCGGCACGATGGTCCGCGGGCGAAGGCGCACGGTGATGCCCTCCTCGCGGATGATGCGCCGCAGCTCCCAGCGGTCGATCTCGCTGAGGTTCTCCAGCACCACTTGTACCTCGTCCAGCGAGCCGTCCATCTTGGACATCATCGCGCGCCCCTCGGACACCGCGCCGCGTCCATCGGCGAGCAGGGCCTGGAGCTCATCGACGGTCAGCGGGATCTCCTTCATCGCCACCTCGGCCTCGCCGATCATCGCGTCCGCGCGCTTGATCACCGGGCGGGCCTCACGGGCGGCTGCCCGCACCTCGGCGAGGGTCTGGCGGGACTCCGCGACCAGGGCGGGGGCGTCGGCGCTGGCGATCGCCACATTGTGGACGATGACCTCCATATCCTCCGCGACCCGCCGCATCCGCTCCGGATCGTCCTTGTAGAGCTCGCTGAGCGCCTTGATGAGCTCGGACAGCGCCGCCGGATCCACCGAGTTGACCACCGGCCCCAGGCTGGTGACGAACTGGTCGATCTCCAGCGGCTCGACGCCGACGATGAGGCGGTCGCCGTCCTCCAGGAGCGGGGCGCTCTCGCTCTCGGGAAGCAGCTCCACGTACTTCTCGCCCAGCACGCTGCGGGCGCGGATCTGCGCGACGGCGTCCTTGCGCAGGGCCGCCTCCTCCTTGAGCGCGAGGTGGACGAGGGCCTGACCGCTCACCACCTCCAGCTTCGTCACCCGACCGATGGGGACGCCAGCGACCTGGACCGAGGCGCCCTCGATGAGGCCAGCCGCGCTGACGAAGACCGCCGAGACCTCGACCTCCTCCCCGACGCGGCGGAGGGCGCCGATCTTCATCGACATCCAGGTCAAGAGCCCGATGGCGCCGAGCACCATGAAGCCGACCGCCAGCTCATTTCGACCGAATCTCGCCATTCGCTACCCGATGGACCGCAGGTAAGGGGGCACATCCCGCTCTACGAGCTCGTCCGGAAACGCGATGTTTCGTCGGAGGAAGCGTCGAACCAGCGGCTCTGGGCTCTGGAGGAAGGTGCTCGTGGGGGCCTGTGCGACGATCTGACCTCCATAGAGCATCGCGATGTGGTCCGCCACCCTCAGGGTGCCGATGATGTCGTGGCTGATGATGATGAAGGTGACGCCGAGGCGCTCCTTCATCTCGAGGATGAGGTCGTCGATGGCCTCGCTGGTCAGCGGGTCCAGGCCGCTCGTGGGCTCGTCGAAGAGCACGACCTCCGGCCGCATGATGATCGCTCGGGCCAGCCCGACGCGCTTGCGCTGGCCTCCGGACAGCTCGCTGGGCCAGCGCTCATGGAATCCCGGCAGGCCCACCAGGGCCAGGGTCTCCTCGACGCGGGTGCGCCGCTCGCCGGGCCCCACCTCGGGCGCGTGATGAAGCAGCGGAAAGGCGATGTTCTCGCCGACGCTCATCGAGTCGAACAGGGCCCCGTCCTGAAAGAGCATCCCGATTCGCCGGCGCACCGCGTACAGCTCGCGCTCGGGCGCGCTCCCCATGTCCGTGCCGAAGACCTCCACCAGGCCAGCGTCGGCGCGGATCAGGCCCACGAGCAGCTTGAGCGTGACGCTCTTGCCGACGCCCGAAGGGCCGATGATCGCCGTGGTCTCCCCGATCGGGAAGTCCAGGGAGACATCGTCCAGGATGCGCGTCTCACCGAAGGATTTCGAGACACCGACGAGCCGGATCATCCGAGGCCTCCGAACAGCGCCTCGCTGATGAGGTAGTTGATCATGGTGCAGAGCACCGCGCTGACCACGACGGCGCGGTTCGTCGCGACCCCGACGCCCTCCGGGCCTTTGCCGCAGGTGAAGCCGAAGAAGCAGCTCACCGTGCAGACGATGACGCCGAAGATCAAAGCCTTCAGGGTGGCGTAGGCGAAGTCCAGGATCGACACGTTCTGCACGGCGAAGTTGATGTAGTCGAAGCCGTTGAGGCCAAGCTGCCACACCGTGACGGCGTATCCGGACGCGACCATCAGGAACATGCTGATCACGGTGAGCGCAGGCAGGACGAGGAGGATCCCCAGCAGGCGCGGCGTGACCAGCCAGGCGTAGGGGTTGACGGCCATCACCTCGAGCGCGTCGATCTGCTCGCGGATGCGCATGACCCCGATCTGGCTGGCCATCTCCGTCCCCGCCTTGGCGGCGATCATCGAGGCGGCCAGGATGGGGGCCAGCTCGCGCACGCCGGCCATGGCGACGAACATGCCGATGAGGCGCTCCCCGCCCAGCGGCTTGAAGGCGGCGTAGCCCTGAATCGCCAGGTTCGTCCCGACGAAGATGCTGATGACCGCCAGGATGGGCAGCGACTGCACGCCGATGCGGTAGCTCTCCTCCAGCGTGCGACCGGCCGGGGGGCGCACGCGCCGGGCAGCGTTCAGGTAGTCATAGAGAAACCAGGCATAACGCCCGATCACGCGGATCGCGCGCAGCGGGACCTGCAGCATCGGCTCGGGCTGAGCCGGCGGTCGCGGCGGCACGGGGTGCAGCGGCACGGGGCGCACGTCGAAGATCGCGCTCACGCCACCCTCCCGTACAGCAGCGTGCTGAGCAGGTAGTTCAGCACGATGAAGACCAGCACGCTCTGCACGACGGTCTTGTTCACCGCGCGCCCGACGCCCGCCGCGCCTCCCTTGGCGTGGTAGCCGTGGTAGGCGCTGATGAGGCCAATCAACGCCCCGAAGATGGTCGCCTTGAGCGAGCCTCCCCAGACGTCCACCGGCCCGCAGAGGCTCCACAGCTCTCCCCAGAAGACGCCGCTGTTCTCGCCGCGGAGCAGGACCGCGACCACCCAGGCGCCGAGGATGCCGGCGAAGCTGCCGAACAGGTTGAGCACCGGCGCGGCCAGGGTGAGCGCGCCCAGCCGAGGGGAGGCGTGGAACTTCACGCTGTCCACCGCCATGACGTCCGTGGCGTCGAGCTCCTCGCGGATGCGCATCGCGCCGAGCTCGGCGGCGCAGGAGGAGCCGCCCTGGGCGGCGATGAGGACGCTGGACAGCATCGGCGACAGCTCGCGGACCACCGCCAGGGCCACGAGCGC
>CAZKWG010000307.1:8378-8868 GCA_964556105.1 uncultured Enterobacterales bacterium
CCGTTGCGCGCCGTACTTTTCGAAGTTCGCCAGGCCCTGGATGGCCATCACCATGCCGAAGGAGAAGGTGACCGCGCACACGGGCAGGATGCATCGAACGCAGGTTCGGGCGGTCTGACGCAGGATCTCCCCGGCGAAGAAGGGCGGCCGCAGCGCGCCCAGGGCCATGCGCCCGGCGAACACGCCGAAGTGGCCGAGCCTGGCAACCGAGTCGGTCATGTGCGAATCATAATCCGTTCCGAACCCCAGGCGCGGAGAAATTGGCGATCAACCGAACTGGCCGCCCGGCCAGTTCCGCGTCCGCGCGCGGGAGAACCCTGGTCTGCCGAGGCGGCCCTCGTTACTTTTCTGGGATGCATCGCCTGCCCTGCCTCCTGCTCACGACCCTGTTCCTGTCCTTCGCCCCCGCGCGCGCCGCGGGGCTCCAAGCGACGCGCCGCGGGCCGCTCGAGTCGCGAGCCGGGGCACATTGGCGCGCGCGACGTTCGCG
>CAZKWG010000308.1:0-8867 GCA_964556105.1 uncultured Enterobacterales bacterium
CGCCCTCGCCCTCGCCCTCGCCTTCGCCCTCGCCTTCGCCTTCGCCCTCGCCTTCGCCCTCGCCTTCGCCTTCGCCGCCTGCACAGTCGGGTGAGCCTGCGCAGCCCTCGTCGTCGCAGTCGAAGAGCCCATCCATGTCGTTGTCGGCGCGATCGGTGCAATCTCCGGACTGGCTGCCCTCGTAGGGCTTCTCGTCCTCGGGCCGGCATCCAAACAGGATCAGGAGGGATAGAACGCGCATGATGTCATCTCCTCGAGCGTCGAGCCTACCACGGAGACCACACTGAACATCTGTCAAGATTTCGCCGGACGATGGAGCACGCGGTGTCACCTCCAGGATCCGAAGCGCCAATATCGCCTCTCCTCGAACGTTATCCGCGAAACAACATCGGCGCGTGTCGCGCCAACCAGATCGCCAGCGCGGCCCCGAGGATCGCCGCCGCGCCCACCAGCGGCGCCGCCCCCCCGAGCCCGAGCGCCGCGGGCAACACCGCGCGCAGCAGCACCGCCACCTGCACGAGGCCGATGGCCGCCGCCGCCCAGCCGTCCAGCGCCAGCGGCAGCCCGGCGTGCCCGCGCGTCACCCGCGTGGCGATGCCCAGCACCAGCGTGCAGAGCCCGCCGATCGTCCAGAGGTGCGTGGCCAGCGGCCCCTGGCCTCCCAGCGCGTCCGCTCCATAGCCAAGGACCAGCCAGCCCACCCCGAGCAGGAGCACGGCGATGAGCGGCGTCCGCAGGCACTGATCGGCTCGCCAGCGGACGAGCTGCCGCGCCAGCAGGACGAGGACGACCAGATCCCACACCGCCGCCGGCCCGAGCCCCAGCGCCGGCAGCGCCAGCGCCCCCAGCAGCGGCCCTACGAACCAGGTCCCCCGCTGCCCCGCGTACCCGGAGATCGCCTTGGACGCGAAGAAGGGCAGCAGGCGATCCAGCAGCGCGAGCGCGAGGCCGATCAGGAAGCCGTGCAGCCCGAGCGCCACGCCCAGCCGCGGGTCGGAGCCCTGCCGCGCCAGCAGCCAGCCCACCAGCCCGAGCGCCAGGGCCACCGGCACCGCCGCCGTCGTGTCGTCCCAGCGCCGCCTCAACGAGGCCCAGGCGATGCGCGCCGCCCACAGCGTCATCCCGCCCCAGACCAGCGCCCCCAGCAGCGTGGCGAGCCCGCCCAGCGGCAGCCCGAGCCAGCTCCCCAGGGCCGATCCCGCGAGCCCGAGCTGCCCGACCAGCGCCACCGCCAGCGCGCCCCTCGTAGGCGGCGTCGCCTCGTTCTGCCGCGGATAAGCGGTGAGCAGGAAGCCCAGCACGGCGCTCCCCAGCACCCCCCAGATCATCAGCGCCGCGTGGTCCACCGGGCGCACCGCCAGCCCGCCCTCCAACGCCCAGGCCCAGGCCCCCAGCGCCAGCACCCCGAGGCCCGGGAAGACCAGGAAGAAGGGTCGATGGCCCTCCTTCCACAGCGAGGGCGCGCTCACGAGGGCCCCCCCGCCAGCGCCGCCAACGTCACCGCCAGAACGGACCAGCCGAGCTCGGTGAGCCCCACCCGCGCCGCGTCCTGCGGCCCTCGCGGCCCGTCGTGCAGCGCCATCCGCAGCGGATAGAGCAGGAGCATCGCCGGGATCGCCAGCATCCCGTACCAGCAGCCCGCCGCCACCGCCGAGCCCGCCAGCAGGAGCGCCACGCCCAGCCCCGCGCGCCAGGGCGTCCGCCGCGGCAGCACCGCCGCCATCGAGCGCCGCACCCACCACAGCCCGGTGACCTGCCAGGCCAGCAGCATGAGCGCCACGGTCAGGGCCCGCTCCGGCTGCCCTCCCGCGCTCAGCGCCACCCCCACGCCCAGCGCGCCCAGCCCGGCGAGCGCCCCCACCTCGAGCGCCGTCGCGTGGGTCGGTCGCCCGCCGAGCCCGGCCAGCGCCAGCGCCGCGCCCAGCCCGGCCAGCCCGAAGGTCAGCGCCAGCGCGCCTGGCGCGAGGCTCTGGAGGAGGGCGACGAGCGCCAGCGCCGCCGCCAGGGTCAGCGCCCCCAGGCCCGCGCGCCACGCTCCTCTGCGAGCCGCGTTGAAGGCGCCGAAGCCCGCCAGGACGGCCAGCGCCGCCGGCAGCGCCAGGGGCGCCTCGACGACGGCGGCCAGCAGGGGCAGGGTCACCCAGGCGATCAGGCCGTGCTCTCGGGGCAGAAACCGACGCATGCTCCCTCCTCGCGCTCGGCGCCAAGGACCTGCAAGAAGCGGGCCGCCTCAAACTGGTATGACATCAACCCGTTTACAGTGACCTCAGGCCGCGGACTGTGTCAAAATACACAGGCCGGGTGCTCGCTCCCGCACCGCGATCACGCGCCCTCCCCACGCCGCGCCTTGGGGACGCTCCCCCTCGGACCCGATAATCCCCTCCTCCCCGGAGGCCCGATGACCACCTCGTCCCCCCGCTCCCGCACCCGCGGCGAGCTGCGCCGTGAAGAGCTCCGCAAGGCGGCCTACCGCTGCTTTCAGAAGGCCGGCTACCACGAGACGACCGTGGACGACATCTGCGCCACGGCGGGCCTGTCCAAGGGCAGCTTCTACTGGAGCTACACGTCCAAGCAGGAGGTCTTCATCGACATCCTGGAGACCTGGGCGCGCGAGGTGATGGACGAGCTGCACGAGCAATTCGAGGCCGCCGTACACCAGCCAGACTACGTCAGCGCGATCTCCCAGGCGCTGGAGCGCGAGACCGGACGCGGCCGGCAGATCGTGCCGCTGTGGCTGGAATTCAACACCCAGGCGCGCAAGGACGAGGAGATCCGCGCCTCGCTGGCCAAGTTCTACCGCCGCGCGCGCATGGCCATCGCCGAGATCCTGCGTCCCGTCAGCACGCCCCGCCTGAGCGAGGACGAGCTGCAGGCCACCGCCGCCGCGATCTTCGGCGCCTTCGCCGGGCTGATCATGCAGGATCTCTCGGATCCGGGCGGCATCGACACCCCGACGGTCATGCGCCGCGTGGTGAAGCTGATCGTGGGCGCGTTCCGGCGAGAGCTGGCGGTCGCGGGCGAGGATCGCGCGCTCTGAGTCTCCCTTGCTGGCGCATCGGCCTGTCCTCGGGTAAAAGGGGGCCGAGCCGCCTAGACCGACCAGTCAGTCCAGCGACGCACGGCCGACCCTCCTGGTCGGCTTCTCTTTCGCTCCGGACTAGACCGACCAGTCAGTTCAGGCGGTGGAGGAGACATGCAGCCGACCCCCGCCGCCCACCCCGCGCCCTCCCCGGGCCGCCGCGTCCAGACCCTCGCTGGACGCCTCGCCCGCCGCGAGACCACCGCCGTCCTCACCTTCGCCGGCCAGGGCGTGCCCGTGCTGGACGAGCTCGCCGCCCTCGGGCGCGATCACGCCGCCCTGCGCCCCTGGCTGCGCGCCGCCGAGGAGCGGATGCAGCGCTGGTTCAGCGAGCGGGAATTCCGCTGGAGCGGGGCCGCGACCCAGGGCTTCGCGCTCACGCGCTGGCTGGAGGACGAGAGCGCCCGCCCCGACGCCGCGTACCTGCAGAGCACGACGATCACCAACCCGCTGATCTTCATCGCCCAGGTCGCCCGCTACCAGGCCGTCTTTCACGAGGGACTCAGCGGCGCCTTCGAGGCGGGGGCGATCCGCGGCCTGACGGGGCACTCGCAAGGGATCATGCCCGCCGTGCTGGTCGCCGAGAGCCCGATGGGCCGGGTCTCGATGGACCGCTTCCTGCAGCTGCTCGACTGGATGGCCTGGCAGGGGCTGACCATGACCCGCTCCTACGCAGGGCCCGTGCGCCACGGCTCGGAGACGACGATGGCGGCGGTGGCCGGCCCGACGCGCGCGACGCTCGCCGCGCTGGTGGAGCGCCTGAACCGCCAGCTCGGGCCCGACGAGCAGCTCGCCCTGACGCTGGAGAACACCCGCACGCGCAACGTGCTGAGCGGTCCACCCCAGAGCCTCAGCCGCGTCCGCGCCGCCCTCGAGGCCCAGGCCGCCGCCGAGACCGCCGCGCGCAAGGAGGGCCGCCACGGCGGTCGGCCCCTCTCGTTCACCTGGGAGAGCCTCGCCGTGGGCGGCCCCTTCCACTCCTGCCACATGGCGACCGGCCATGAGCGCATGGCCGAGATCATCGAGGCGCTCGGGCTGCACCTGGAGGCCAGCGCGCTGCAGCTCCCCGTCTGGTCGCCGGTGGACGGCGCGCCGCTGAACGAGGTCGAGGACCTGACGGCCACCCTGCTGCGCGCGCAGTACCTGGAGCCCGTGCGCTGGACGGCCGCCGTGAGCGCCGCCGCGACAGACGTCGACTGGGTGCTGGACCTGGGGCCGGGCGACGGCGTCGCGAAGCTCTCGCGGGCCAACCTGCGCGGGACGGGGGTGCGCGTGCTCGCCCTGTCCAGCGGCGGCGCCGAGCCGGCCTCCGACCTGCGCGTGCTGTACACCGAGGGGACGCCGGAGCCGGCGCGTCCGGCGATCTGGGCGGACTTCCAACCTTTTCTGGTGCACGGCCCGGACGGCTCCCCGCGCCTGGAGAACCGCTTCGTCGCCGCGACCGGCACGCCGCCCGTGCTCCTGCCCGGCATGACGCCGACGACGGTTGACCCGGCCATCGTCGCCGCCGCCGCCAACGCCGGCTACTGGGCGGAGTGGGCCGGCGGCGGGCAGGTGACGGAGGCCCTGTTCTGGCGACGCCTGGAGCGCCTGGCGAACCTGCTCGAACCCGGCCGGGAGGTGGTGTTCAACGCCCTCTTCCTCGATCCTTATCTCTGGGGCCTGCACCTCGGGCGGACGGCGCTGGTGCAGCGCGCGCGCCGGGCGGGGATGCCCATCTCCGGCGTGATCGTCAGCGCGGGCGTGCCGGAGCTGGACGCGGCGCAGGGGCTGCTCGACGAGCTGGCGGGCCTGGGAATGCGCTGGAACGGCTTCAAGCCGGGCACGCTCGCCCAGATCGAGCAGGTGGCGAAGATCGCCGAGCGCTGCCGCGAGCACACGATCTACGTGCAGATCGAGGGCGGCAAGGCCGGCGGTCACCACTCCTGGGAGGACCTGGAGTCGCTGCTGCTGGACAGCTACGCCCGCCTGCGCGACCTGCCGAACGTCGTGCTCTGCGTGGGCGGCGGCATCGGAGCGGAGGGCCGCGCCGTCGAGCTGCTGAACGGGAGCTGGTCGCGACGGCACGGCGTGGCGCCGATGCCGGTGGACGCCGTGTTCCTGGGCACCCTGGCCATGGCCTGCAAGGAGGCGACGGCCAGCGAGGCGGTGAAGCAGGCGCTGGTCGCCGCGCAGGGCTCGCCCCACTGGGTGCGCTCGGGCGAGGTGCAGGGCGGGATCACCTCGGGGCGCAGCCAGCTCGGCGCCGACATCCACTACCTGGAGAACGCCGCGGCCCGCGCCGGCCGCCTGCTGGACGAGGTCGCGGGCGACGCGGCGGCGGTCAGCAAGCGGCGACAGGAGATCATCGACGCGCTGAACCAGACGGCAAAGCCGTATTTTGGCGATCTGGACCGCATGAGCTGGCAGGGGCTGCTGAGCCGCGCAGTGGAGCTGATGGCCATCGGGCAGCATGGCCCCGACGACGACGGCCCCTGGCCGGACCGCAGCTACCGCGAGCGCATCTCAGAGCTGATCCGCAGGGCAGAGGCGCGGCTCGCCCCGCGCTCCACGACCAGCGTGCTCGACGCCGAGCTGAGCGGGCTCGACCAGCCGCAGGCCCTGCTGGAGACCCTCCTGGCCCGCTACCCCGGCCTGCAGCGGCGGCGGGTCTCGCCCGGCGACGCGCGCTGGTTCGTGCAGAAGGTCTGCGCGCGGCCAGGAAAGCCCGTCAACTTCGTGCCGGTGATCGACCAGGACCTGCGGCGCTGGTACAAGGCCGACTCGCTCTGGCAGGCCCAGGAGTCGCGCTACGACGCCGATCGCGTGTTGATCATCCCCGGCCCCGAGGCCGTTGGCGGCATCACCCGCGCCGACGAGCCGGTGGCGGAGCTGCTCGGCCGCTTCCGCGACGCGCTGGTGGCCACGCTCCCCGCGCCCAACGGGCACGCCCGCCGCCTGCCCACCCTGCCGCCCGAGGTCAGCAGCGAGCGCACCGCCGAGGGCCTGCTGCTGCGGGTGAACAGCCGGCCCGCGACCCCCGATGGCTGGCTGGATGTGCTGGCCCAGGCCTGGCGTGGGCCGCTCCCCGCGCTGCTGGGCGCCGACCGCGTGAGCGCCGGGGGGCGCCGCCTGCCCAACCCCGCCCGCGCCCTGCTGGTGGCCGAGCCCGGCGCCACGCTGCTCGCGGAGCCCGGCGCGGACGGACAGATCGAGGCGCTGGAGTACAGGCCCGCCTGCGGCGGAGAGTCCGTGCGCATCACCCGCGCGAAGGACGAGATCAGCCTGAGCCTGAACGTGCCGACCCCCGAGGCCGGGGCGCCGTTGACCTTGACGCTGACGGTCCTGACGCGCCCGGAGGGTGAGCACACCTTCCTGCTCGACACGGCGCGGGAGCGCGACGCCCTGCGCCGGCACTACCTGGAGACCCTGTTCGGGGCTCCCGCCGCCCCGGTCGCCCTCTTCGAGACGGCCGTAGAGGCGGTGACGGTAGACCCCGAGCGCATGCGGGCCTACGCCGCGCTCACCGGGGCCGCGCCGGAGGTGGCACCGCTGAACATGGCCTTCTCCCTTGTCTTCGGCGCCATCTTCCGCACCCTCTGCGCCGATGAGCTGGCCGGCGGTCTCCTGCGCCTCGTCCATCTGGACAACGAGGTTGAGGCCGGGCCGGGCTGGCCCCTGCTGCCGGGCGAGGCGCTCGAGGCCCAGGCCACGCTGACCCGCGTAGACGACGCCGAGGCTGGCCGGACGGTGGCCGTGCTGGCCGAGCTCCAGCGCGAGGGTCGCCTCGTGGCCACGGTGCGCAGCCGCTTCTTCCTCCGCGCTGGCGGCAGCGACCGCTACGATCGCTCCCCCTTCGTCACCCGCGCCCGCGAGCGCGTCCGCGCCACCCTCTCCGTGCCCACCACCGCGGAGCTGGCCTTCCTCGCCTCTCACCCGTGGATTCGGCTGCAGGGCAACCTGGAGCCGGGGCCCGTGGTCCTCGAGGCCACGCTGCGCGAGGACTGGCCGCGCGAGGGGGCGCCACGCTTCCAGGCGACCGGAATGCTGCAACGCAGCAATTCGACCATCGGCACGATCTCCCTCGATGAAGAGGCGAAGCTCAGTCAGCACCCGCTGCGCGCGCTCCTCGCGCTGCTGGGCGTCCCCGCCGCCGCCGAGCGCCCCACGCCCCGCCGCGCCCTGGCCTCCGCCAGCGCCCGCGCGCCGAGCGCGCTCCACAGCTTCGCCGAGGTGAGCGGCGACCAGAACCCCATCCACCGCTCGACCAGCGCCGCGCGCCTGGCCGGCCTCGACGGCCCCATCGTCCACGGCATGTGGACCGCCGCCCGCGCCGCCAGCCACCTGGACAGCCGGCGGATCAGCCGCTACCACGCCCGCTTCCTGGCCCCGCTGCTCCCCGGAGAGCCGCTCGTCTTGGACGGCGTCCGTGTCGGCATGGAGCGCGGTCTCACGGTGCTGGAGGGCACCGCCTCCGCCGTCCGCGAGGGCGTCGGCGCCCCGGTCCTGCAGGCCCGCGCCTGGGTGCGCCCGCCGCTGACCGCCGCCGTCTTCCCCGGTCAGGGCATCCAGCACCCCGGCATCGGCATGGCGGGCATGGCGCGCTCGCCGGCAGCGGCGGCCATCTGGAGCGAGGCCGACCGGATCACCCGCTCCGACCTCGGCTTCTCCATCCTCGAGGTCGTCCGCACGAACCCGCAGACCCTCACCGGGGACGGCCACCGCTTCGTCCACCCCGACGGCGTGCTGCACCTCACCGCGTTCACCCAGGTCGCGCTGGCGGTGCTGGCCCAGGCGCAGGTGGCCGAGCTGCGCGAGGCGGGGGCCCTGCTGCCCGCCGACGACCCGGAGCTGCTCGGCGCCGGCCACAGCCTGGGTGAGTACAACGCGCTGGGAGCGTTGTTCAACGTCTTCTCCCTGCGCACGGTGGTGCGCATCGTCTGGGCGCGCGGGCTGACCATGCACGGGCTGGTCCCCCGCGACGAGCGCGGCGAGAGCGGCTACCGCATGGGCGTGATCCGCCCGCACCTGGCGCGGCTCGACCACCAGGCCGCCGAGGCCCTGGTCGCCGAGATCCGCCGCCAGACCGGCGCCTTCCTGCAGATCGTCAACTACAACGTGCGCGGCCGGCAGTACGCCGTCACCGGCCAGCAGCCGGCCATCCAGGCGCTGGTTCAGGCCCTCGAGGCCCGCGCCACCGACCCGAAGCGCTCCCCCTGGCAGGAGGTGCCCGGCATCGACGTGCCCTTCCACTCCGAGGTCCTGCGCGTCGGCGCCCGCCCCTTCCGCGAGGTGCTCGAGCAGGTGCTCACGCCGGACCTGCCCTATCTGGGCCTGGTCGGTCGCTACGTGCCGAACCTCGTGGCGCGCGTGTTCTCGCTGGAGCCGGACTTCGTGCGCGCCGTCGCCGAGGCGACCGGCAGCGCCGAGCTGAAGAACGTGCTGGAAGGCCGGGTCGGCCTGGACGAGGTCGCGCTGGCGCGTCAGCTCGTGCTGGAGCTGCTGGCCTGGCAGTTCTGCTCGCCCGTGCGCTGGATCGAGACGCAGGAGCTGCTCTTCCGCTCCCGCGCCCTCGGCGGGCTCGGGGTGGAGCGGGTGCTGGTGGTGGGCGTCGGCTCGGCGCCCGTGCTGGCGAACATGGCCCGCGCCACCTTGCAGGGCCTGGGCGCCGCCGCGCCGGATGTGCAGATCTGGAACGCCGAGGCGGATCTTCTGGCCGTGACCGGGCAGGACGAGGCCCCGGCCGTCGCTGAGCCCGCGCCCGCGCCTGCTCCGCGCGCGGCCCCCACCGCCAGCGCGGCCCCGGCCC
>CAZKWG010000309.1:0-8862 GCA_964556105.1 uncultured Enterobacterales bacterium
GCGACCCGCGATCGCCGCGAGCGCCAGCAGCACCCCCGCGGCGCACCCCTCGGGCACGGCCCCGCGCGCGAAGGCGAGCTGATCGGGGCCCGCGCGCTCCAGCGTCGCCAGCCCAGAGAAGGGGCGATCCGGACCGGCGCGGAGCCCCCCGGTCAGCGCGGCGAGCTCATCTGCGGTCACGGTCCGGCCCGCTTCACTTGGTGGTGTTGAGCCCGCCGGTGATCATGAACTCGACGCGGCGGTTCTTGGCCTTGCCCGCCGAGGTCCGGTTCGTGTCGATGGGCCGGGTCTCGCCGAAGCCCTCCGAGACGAGGCGCGAGCCGTCGATGCCCTGCTGAATCAGGTAGGCGCGAACCGACTCGGCGCGGCCCTGCGAGAGCGTCAGGTTGTAGCCGTCCGCGCCGTCGCTGTCCGTGTGGCCTTCCACGCGGATCGTCAGCTTCGGGTAGTCCTTGAGGACCTGCGCGACCTCGTTCAGGATGCCGTAGCTGACCGGCTTGATGATCGTCTTGTTGACCTCGAAGTAGATCGTCTGGCTGATCTCGATCTTCTCGTCGGTGATCTTGACGTTCTGCGGCTTCGTGTCCGGGCAGCCGTCGTCGTCGAGGTAGTCGTTCTTCGTCTCCGGCTCGAGCGGGCACTTGTCGACCGTGTCCTTGAAGCCGTCATTGTCCTGATCGGACTCGGGACAGCCGTCCTCGTCCTCGATCCCGTTCTTGTCCTCGGGCTCGTTCGGGCACTTGTCCACGCCGTCCAGCAGGCCGTCGCTGTCGTTGTCGGCCTCGGGGCAGCCGTCGCCGTCCAGCCAGTTGTCGCGGTCCTCCGGCTCCATCGGGCAGGAGTCCGCGCTGTCGATGATGCCGTCCCCGTCGTTGTCGTACTCGGGGCAGCCGTCCTCGTCCTGGTAGCTGTCCTTGTCCTCGGGCGTGTCGGGGCACTTGTCCACGTCGTCGCTGATGCCGTCGCCGTCCTTGTCGAAGTCCGGGCAGCCGTCCTCGTCGTCCTCGCCGTCCAGATCTTCCGGCACGTCGGGGCACTGGTCCAGATCGTCCCAGACGCCGTCGCCGTCGCGATCCTTCGGGCGACACATCTCGGCGCGCTGCAGGGCGATGAGGATGTTCTCCGTCGCCACGGCCAGGTGCTCGGTGGCGGTGCGCGGGTCACCTTCCTTGAACTCGACCTCGGCGAAGTCCCGGTGGGCGATGGCCAGGGCCAGCTCACGCGGGGCGCAGACCTCGGCCCAGGGATCGGCCGTGGCGCTGGCGATGTCCGCCTGAAGCTGGCGATAATCCTGCTGCATCGCGCTGCGGGTGTACTGAGTACAGCCGACGGCGAGGAGCAGGAGGGCGGCGTACGAGCGGTTCACTGGAGACCCTCCTCATCCTCGAGGGGCGCCTCGGGGGCGGTCTCCGCCTCCTGGGGAGGTGCAGAGCCCTCCAGCGCCGCCTTCGCCTTCCGCACCTGCTCCATCGTCACGACCTCATCGAGGAGCTGCACCGCGCCGCCCGAGGCGGCGATGGTGCGGGCCTTCTCGGACCACTCCACCGCCAGCTTGGAGAGGCGCTCGGCCTCCTGGTAGTCCGACGAGCACCACTCGTCCCAGGATTTACGCCGATACTCGTCCGCCATGGTCCAGGCGAAGATCGCCAGGTCCGGCGCGTCCGACTCCGCCACCGTGGTGAGCGGCTCGACCGACTTCGCCAGGAAGTAGGTACCGCGACCCGCGGCGCAGCCGCTCAGGGTCAACATTGCCAGCCCGACCAGCGCGAACCCGGACTGCAGCCGCCGTTGAACTCGTGCCATCGGAACACTCCACCCAGCGATCACCGCACGGACATGCTCGACTGTCTCTGCTTGACTGTCAAGGTGGCCGTCGAGCAGAGACAGCTGCGCCTCTCTGTCTTAATGCGACACGCCCGGCCGATCCAGTCGGTAGACCGACAGCCCTCCATCGCCGCGCGACAGCGGGGGCCCCAGCACCGCGGAGAGCAGCGTGTCTACCTGCTCCCGCTTCGAGGCCGGGTAGAGCGCGCCGTGCACCACGACGTAGCGCAGCCCCTGTCGCGCGAGCAGGCGGGCGCTCAGCGCGAGGTCCAGCTCGGGCAGGCGGTCGGGGAGGTCGCGGGCCACGCCGCCCTCGACGCGCAGCAGGGTCGCCGTCAGCCTGTTCTCCAACAAGAACGCCGGCATCGGCTCGTTCAGTCCCCAGGGCACGGCGCGCCCGTGGCAGCTCTGGTACCAGAGGTAGACGGCGCGCTCGAGGTTGGGCAGGGACATGGGCAGGTCGAGCACGGCGCCAGGAGCGGGATCCTCGGCCAGGGTCGTGCAGAATTCCGGGACGCGAGCCTCGCTCGAGGGCACCGGCAGGGTCGCGGGTGAGGCCAGCGCGATCTCCAGCAGAAAGAGCGCCCCCAGCACGAGCGCGATCGGCGCATGTCGCGCGGGGCGGGCGGCGCGGGCGACCCCCAGCGCGGCGAGAACCCCTACCGCCAGCGAGACGCAGGTGGCGAAGCGGAAAGGGTGCGAGACGCGGCTGAGCAGGGGCAGGGCGTCGAAGAGCGGCAGAAAGGGCAGCGGGATCTTCCGGCCGTCCACCGTGGGATGGGCGCCGCCCAGGTAGAGGTAGGGCCCCAGGCTCAACACGAAGCTGACCAGCAGCAGCGCCACCCAGGGCGAGGCCTCTCCCCTGCGCGCGCGCAGCAGGCCGACCAGCGCCGCAAAGAGCGCGACGAGGCCCACGTAGACGACGATGACGAGGTCCTCTCCGAAGAGCGCGCGCAGGTCCGGGCTCGGGGTCTTGCCGGGCAGGACATAGCTCAGCGCGTCCGTGAGGTTGTGGTTGAGCAGGCTGGCCTCGACGAAGGCGGGATCGCGCGTCACCAGCGCGTCCGACGCCTCCAGGGTCTGGCGGAAGGCCAGCAGGGCCGGCGCGGTCAGCGTGAGCGCCAGCAGGCCGGAGAGGCCCAGCCAGGGCAGGAGACGCAGGCTCCCCCGCGGGTCGGAGAGCGCACGGAAGATCACCAGAACGGCCGCGCCGAGCGCCGCGAACAGCCCGCCGTACCAGCTCACCAGCGCCGAGAGCGCCCCGACCAGCCCGAGCCAGAGGGCCGAGCCGAGCCCCGGGCGGGCGATCAGCCGCAGGGTCGCCAGCAGCGCCAGCGGCAAGCCCCAGGCCGCCACCGTCTCGGAGATCCCGTTCCAGGCCTGACCGAGCAGGTGCGGGCTCGCCCCGTAGATCACCGCCGCCAGCCAGGCCGCTCCCGCGCTGCCCGTGACCCGCCGCGCCAGCAGCCAGGCGGCGAAGGCCGAGCCGGCGAGACCGAGGATCATCGCGGTGTTGTAGGCCAGGGCCGGGCCCGCCGCCCAGGTGAGCGGCGCCAGGAGGGCCGCCTGAGCCGTGTCGATGAACCACAGGGCCCCGCCGTCCGGCCAGGAGAGCAGCTCCGTGCGCGTCGGCAGCGTCCCGCCCGCCAGCGCGTCGGCGACGAGGCCGTAGCCCCAGACGTGGTTCCAGACGTCGTTGCCCGGGTGACCGACCAGGGTGGTCGTCGGGTGGAGCGCCACGGGCCAGGTGAGCCCCACGCCCAGGGCCAGCGCGCCGAGAGCGGGCGCGAGCAGCGAGCCTGCCTTCGCGTCGTGGAGCATGGGGCCATCCTACCGCGCCGTCGGGCTATCATCGGAGCCGTGACCCGCCTCCTGCCCCTGCTGCTCCTCGCCTGCGCCCCCGCGCCGCGCCCGCTGCCCGCCGAGGAGGCCGCCGCGAGCGCCAGCCCCAACACGACGCCCTCGCTGGCGCGCGCGCTCTACGAGGCCCCCGTCGCGCCCACGCCCACCGCGGAGGAGCAGCGCGTCCGCCTCCTGGTCTGGCTGCTGCGGATGGAGCTGAGCCCGAGCCAGCTCGATCGGCTGTCCGCGCTGCGGCTGGTCGCGCTGGAGCAGGAGGCCCGCCTGGCCGAGGCCGAGCAGGCGCTGATCGCCCAGCACGCCGACGAGGCGACCGAGATCTACGGGGCTCTCTGGGAGGGGCTGCGCGCGGGGAGGAGCCCGGACGACCCGGAGCTGCTCCGCCTCGCAGGCCGGCTCTCCCAGGTCTCCGCCGGAGGCGCGCGCGAGCAGGGGCTGCTCACGCTTCGCCTCGAGGGCCTCCGTCTCGTGCTGGAGGCCGAGCGCAGCCTCCTGGAGACGCTCTCGGAGACCCAGGAGGCGCGGCTGGCGGAGGGCCTCTTCGTGCTGCGACGGCAGCTCGATCCGGTCGGGACGCCAGGCGACTGGGACGCCCTGGTGGGCCCCAGCTACGAGGTCGGTGCGCCCGCCCTGCTCCTGCGCGGGACGCGCCAGGGGATGGACGATCCGCTCGATCTGGGCGCCCTCTGGGCGACCGACCCGCGCCCCGGCGAGACCGCCCTGCCCGAGGCGCGCCGCGAGGCGATCCTCCTGCTGGTCCTGCGGCAGCCCGGCCTGGACGAGGCGATCGCGGCGGCCCGCGCCCTCGCCCGCCCCTGATCAGCGGCCGCCGCGCCAGTCGCGCAGGCCCTCGCGCACGCCCGCGAGCCGCTCCGGGTCGCCGCCCTCGCGCAGGACCTGGGCCACCGCCAGGCCCACCGCCAGCCCTCCCCGCCAGCCTCCACCGAGATAGCGCAGGTGGCCGGCGACGGCGTGCCGCTGGGCCTGCCGGGTGGCGCGCCCGAGGGTCGCTCCGCCCAGGTGCATGACGCGCGCCTCGGGGACCAGGAGGATCTTCTTCCCTCGCTGGCGCAGGCTGCGGCAGAGCGCGAGATCCTCGAAGCCGTGCCGGTAGGCAGGATCGAGGCGGCTCTCCACCGAGACGAGCAGGGCGGCCCCCGAGAGCGCCTCGACCTCCCGGACCTCCCCCGCGCGCAGCGCGCTCCCCTGACCATCGTCGACCGGCCCCAGGCTGCGGCGCTGCCGCACGCGCCCCCACCAGCTCAGCTCGAAGCCCGCGCTCTCGAGCCCCTCCGGCCCGTAGAGGAGCGGTCCCACGGCCCCGACGCCCGGCCCCCAGTGACGGGCCAGCAGGTCCAGACAGCCCGGGGCCGGCGCCGCGTCGTCGTTGAGCAGGAAGACGTGACTCGCCCCGCGCCGAGCGGCCTCGTCGAGGCCCAGGTTCACGGCAGCGGCAAAGCCGACCTCCCCCGAGGTCCGCACCCGCAGCGCCCCGCTCGGCCGCACGCGGCCGTCCACGGAGTCGTCCACGACGATGACCTCCTGGCCAGAGACCGCGCGCAAGGCGCGCTCCAGGAGGTCGGTCCGGTGGTGACAGGGGACGACGACGAAAATTCTCATAGTATTTTACTGGGAGATGCGTGCTTCTCGCCGCGCTCGTCTTTTGGATCGAAGGAGGCTATTGGGAATCGGCACACCTTGGACTATAGTCCTTCGGTCGGAGTCATACGGTGCAGCTCATTCGGGGAATCCTCAAGGTCGCGCTCAGCCCGCCCATCGTCCTCATGGTGACGAAGGTTTACATCCCCGTTCTCTTCCCGTTGACCTTCCTCATCGCCCTGCTCGCGGTCACGCTCGACCGCGCGCTCGACCCGGTCGTGCAGGGCGCGCTGGGCTTCTCCACCGCGGGCGGCTTCCTGCCGGTCCCCATGAATTATGGCGTCGCCGCCGCCAGTTTCGTCCTGGGCACCATCCTCTGGCTCTGGACCTACGAGCAGCTCGTCCGCATCGGGAAGGGCAGCCCCGCGCCCGTGGCGGGCCGCACGCAGGCCCTCGTGACCTCGGGGATCTACGCCTACAGCCGCAACCCCTCGCTGTACGGGAAGACCCTGGGCGTGCTGGCCGTCGGTTTCGCCTTGAACTCGTTCTCGTTCTGCTTCATACTGGTCCCTACCCTTCTCGCGGGCTCCCTCTACGAGAAGGTGTGGCGCCAGGAGCCGCAGCTCGTCGAGATCTTTGGAGAAGAGTATCTGCGCTATCAACGCGAGGTCCCTCTCTTCTTCCCGTGGAAGATCTTCTTTCCCAAACGATAGTCACCCGGTCGCACCCCGAGCGGGCCTGGAGTGAGGAGCGCTATGGACATCACCCTGATCAACCCCCCCGAGCAGCTTCGTGTATGGGCGGGCATCCCGAAGGCGCACGCGCACGGCGTGTACTGTTTCCCGCCCCTGGGCCTCATGCACATCCAGGCGGGCGTTGAGAAGCGCTCCAGCTTCAAGGCCGAGATCGTCGATCCGGTCATCGACAACCTGGACTACCCCGACTTCGAGCAGATGCTCAAGCGCTACCCGCTCGACCTGGTCGGCATCTCCACGTACACGCACTCGCTGCCCGACGTGCAGATGACCATGAACCTCGTGCGGAAGCTGAACCCGAACGCGCACATCGTGCTCGGCGGGCCCCACTGCGCGATGTTCCCCGAGTACGCGGCGCAGCTCCAGGGCATGAACGCCATGGTCACGGGCGACGGCGAGGACGCGTTCCTCGACATCGTCAAGGCCTACAACGCCGGCCGGGACTACTCGGGCATCCAGGGCGTGTGGTGGAAGTCCTCCGACGGCCAGATCGTCCGGAACTCCGACCGCGCCTCGACGAAGAACCTGAGCGCCTACCCCTGGCCCGACCGCAGCCGTGTCCGCTACAAGGACTACTACCTGCCCGGCACCAAGCAGCCGCTCGTCACCACGGCGATGACCAGCCGCGGCTGCCCGCACTCCTGCCCCTTCTGCCTCACCTACAAGAAGCAGTACCGCATCCGCGACATCGACGACATCCTCGATGAGATGGAGCACTGCCTCAGCCTCGGCATCACCGAGTGCCACTTCATCGACGACCTCTTCACTCCGAACAGCCAGTGGGTGTTGAAGTTCTGCGACGCCATCGAGCGCCGCGGGCTGAAGTTCAACTGGGGCTACAAGACGACGATCGCCGGTACGACCCGCGAGCAGATCCGTCGTTGCCGCGAGACCGGCTGCACGAAGATCCACTTCGGCGTCGAGAGCGCGAACAACGAGGGCCTGGACACGCTCGGCAAGCACTGCGACACCGACGACGTGCATCGCGTCTTCAAGTGGTGCCGTGAGGAGGGCGTGCGCTCGGTGGCCTACATCATGGTCGCCGGTCCCCACGAGCGGACGATGGAAGACGCCGTCAAGAACATCGACGAGATGATCAAGCTCGAGGCCGAGTACGCGGTGTTCGCCGTCTACTCGCCCTACCCGGGCACGGAGTCCTTCGCCGAGGGCGCCAAGAAGGGCCTCTACCCGGCCGACTGCTGGGATCGCATGATGAAGGACCCGCTCTGCGGGGTCGAGGTCCCGGTCTGCTGGGAGGAGCACCTCAGCCGCGACCAGATCCTGGAGCTGCTGAAGATCTCGCACCGCAAGTTCTACATGCGGCCGCAGTTCATCGCCCGCCAGATCCTCGGCATCGAGACGGGCGCCGAGTTCAAGCGCCTGTTCAGCGGCTTCCTGTCGCTGGCCAAGCTCGAGCTGCTGAACTCGAAGAGCCGCACCGCGCCGGTCTGATTCATGGCGTCGGGGGGCCCGCGGACGGGCTCCTCGCGCTCCCGAGTCCAACGAAGGCGGGCGCCATGCCCGCCTTTGTCGTTCCCGGACCCCCCTCCACCCTAGACCTCCGCCCCGCTGTCGAGGCCGCCATGTTCGCCCTGATCCTGCTGATCGCCGCCCTTCCTGCGGACACCTGGTCGCTGCGCACCGCGCGGATGGAGGGCGCGGCCGGAAACGTGCGCGAGGCCGCGGCAGCCCTGCGAGAGACGGCGGCGGGGATCGGCAGCGCGGGGCGCCTCCAGGACGTGGCGATCCTGCACAGCCAGGCCAACCGGCTCAACCAGCGGGTGGTCAGCGCGAGCCTGGCGTCGAAGATGCTCGACCAGCCGGAGCCCGCGGGTGTCGGAGACTGACGGAGGTCGACGGAACTGACAGCGGTCGACGGAAGCGACAGTGGTCAGTCGAGCTCAAGTCCTTGAAATCATTGTGGCACGGCGCTTGCTCTGAGGGGGGCCCTCACCTCGGAGATCGCCATGCTCGTCCTCCCGCCTGCCCACGTCCGCCCCGTCAGCGTCCGCCGATACACCGTCCGCGAGCTCATCCACCACGGCCCCCACGCCGCGATCTACCTGGCCGAGCTCTGCGCCGCGGGGATGTTCACCCGCTCGGTCGCGCTCAAGGTGCTCCACGCGGGATGCCGGCCCGAGGAGGTCGCGCGCCTGCACGACGAGGCGCGCACCCTGGGGATCCTGCGCCACCGCGCCATCATCGGCGCGCTCGGGATGCTGGAGGTGGACGGCCGACCGGCCATCGTGCTCGAGGCCGCCAGCGGCTGCGACCTCGCCGCCCTGGTCGCGCGCGGCCCCCTGCCCCTCCCCGCGGCCCTGGAGATCCTGGAGGAGGTCGCGGGCGCGCTCGACGTGGCCTGGCGGGCGCCACGCGAGGACGGGCAGCCCCTTCAGGTCACGCACCGGGCGCTGAGCCTGCGCACCGTGCGGGTCTCGGCGGAGGGCGGGGTCAAGGTGCTGGGCTTCGACTTCGCGCGGGCGGCGCTCATCGACCGCGCCGGCACCACGCGGGCGCTCACCCGACCGCTGGCGCCCGAGCAGGCGCTGGGCTCGGACGGTCCGGCGGCGGACATCTTCGCGCTGGGCGGGCTGCTCTACCACCTGCTTCATGGCCGGCCCCTGCCTCGCCTCGGCGCGCGGCCCGAGATGCAGGCCGCCCAGCTCGCCGCCGCGCTGGACGCGCTGAACGTGCTCGAGCCCACACGAAGCGGGGTCGTGCGCCTGCTGTCGGCGATGCTCTCCTTCGAGGCGGAGGGCCGCCCCTCGGCCCGCGAGGTGGTGCGCCAGCTCTCCGAGCTGAGACGCGCGGCGGTGGGGCCCTC
>CAZKWG010000310.1:0-8849 GCA_964556105.1 uncultured Enterobacterales bacterium
GTCGACATGGGCGACGGGACCTACAAGGAGCGCGACGTCTTCGACAAGGCCGCGGGCGTGCAGGGCATCGTCAAGCTCAAGGGCAAGGTCGCGCTGGCGGGCTGGGGCGCCGAGCTCGAGCTGACCGGCGCCTGGAACAGCACCGATCACGACTACGCGGCCGCCTTCGAGGGCAACACGCCCTCGCTGCCGCTCTTCATCCAGCCCGGCGATCTGACCAAGGTGCTGACCGTCGCGGCCGGCAATTCCCGCCGCATCTTCGCCCCCGTCTCGGCGGAGCAGCCCCGGTCCGAGGAAGAGTCGAAGGGCATCCTCACCAAGGTCAAAGAGAAGATCTCCGCCTGGTACGAGGCGATCCAGCCGGAGATCGCGCTGGCCAAGCTGGCCACCAGCATCCCGAACCGCGCCAAGAAGGTCCAGACGGGCAGCGGCTTCGACGTGCCGCTCCCCTTCGGCATCAAGGAGAAGGCGAGCGCGCTGGGCAAGGATCTCGCCGAGAAGAGCGACCTGGAGGTCAAGGAGAAGCCCGAGGCCGGCACCAGCCGCGTCGTCGTTGGCGGGACGCTGGAGCTTCACCGCAAGCTGGGCCAGTGGACGATCGGCGGCGAGGTCCACCTCGGCACGATGAACGAGACCAAGGTGGAGGCTTTCGGCATGGCGGAGGCGTCGATGAAGCAGAAGGAGGTCATCAAGGCCCAGTGGGACGCCTGAGCCGGGCGCGCCAGCGGAGCAGGGTGCCCATGAACAGGGCGAAGGTGGCGAGGCCCGCCACCCAGGCCTCGGTGATCGTCAGGATGGGGCGCTCGATGAAGATCTTCACCGCCTCGGCGGGCATCCAGCGGCGGGCGACCTCCGATAGCTGACCGCCGGTCACCTGCGGGATGGCGCCGCGCCAGTCGGCGTTCTCGAAGGGCTGCGCCAGCGTCGATCGCCCGCCCAGCCAGTAGGCGCGGCTGTAGCTGTCCTCCTGGCTGATCGACCAGCTCCCCAGGGTGGCGCCGCGGGCGCGCTCCAGCCAGTCGGCGTTCACCTCGCCCTGGCGCAGCGCCTCGATGGCCTGCTCGAACGCGTCGGCGACGGTGTCCACGTTGTCGCAGTCGGTCTCCGCGCTGACGCGCAGCTCGCCGCTGTCGGAGAGGGCGCTCGCCCAGGCGTGCACGCCGTAGGTCAGGCCGCGCTGGATGCGCAGGTGGTCGTTCAGGCCGATCTCCAAGGTCGCCATGGTCAGGCTGGCGGGCCAGAGATCGGCGTCAGCGGCCGAGGGTCCGCGGGCGGCCAGGGTCACCTTGCACTGGTCCTGAACCAGGAGCTGGCGCAGGACCTGCCGCCCGCCCAACACAGGGGGAGGACCGAGATCGTCGGGCAGGCTCGGGCGCGCGCCAGCCGGCAGCTCGCCGAAGCGGGCGGTGGCCAGCGCGAGGATGGTCGCGGGGTCTTCGGGGCCGACCACGATCAGCGTGGCGTTCGAGACGCTGTAGTGCTCGGTGTAGAAGCGGCGGAGCCGGTCGATGTCGATGCCTTCGAGGCTCTCGTCTTCGCCGATCACCCGCAGCGCGCGGGTGGAGCCCGGCCAGAGGGCGGCGCGGATCGCCTCGTCCTCGCTGACGCCCAGGCCCAGGCGCTTCAGCGCGCGCACGGTGAGCCCGTCCCGCCCGCCGCGCTCCTCGAAGACCACCTCCCGCTCTTTGTCCAGCTTGTCCGCGGGGAGGGTGGGGTGAAAGGCCACCTGGTCCAGCCAGTCCAGCAGGGTCTCGGTCTGGCCGGCAGGGAGGCGCGCGTAGTAGGCCACCCGCTCCAGCGTGGTGTGGCCGTTGTAGACGCCGCCCGCGCGGTCGATCACGGCGCGCACGGCCGCCTCGTCCCAGCGCTCGGTCCCGACGAAGAGCATGTGCTCCAGCAGGTGGGAGGCGCCGCTGGTGGTCTGGTCCTCGTAGCGGCTGCCGGCGCGGAAGGAGAGGTAGCCGACGACGCTGGTGGCGTCTGGTCGCGGCTGCACGAGCACGCGCAGTCCGCTCGGCAGGGACGCCGTGTGGACGGCGAAGGGGAGGCCTTCTACGACCGTGAGTGGATTCTCTGCGGCAGGAGCATCTGTGGATGGAGTGGTGGGTCCAGGATCCTCAGCGAGGCTCGTGGCGCTGAGCGCGAGCAGGGGGGCCAGCAGGGGGAACATCGGTCGCTCCTGCCGAACCCATAGCGTGCCGCGGCCCGGTCTTCGACGCCGCGGGGTCGCTGCATGAACTGGGGACAGATGATCTGGAACCTCGTGAGGGTGAGCGGGCCGGACTCCACCGGCCCTCCGCACCCCAGAGAGGTTCCCATCATGCTCCGCTCCACCTTCTCCTTCGGTCTCCTCGCTCTCCTCGCCGCCTGCGCCACCGACGTCGAGCAGGCCCCCATCGACGACACCCTGGAGATCCAGGACGTCGAGGTCCGCGGCAACCTCGGGACGCTGCTCCCCAACTTCGAGCGGGAGCTGGACGGGCTCGCCCAGCGCCACGGCTTGCCGGATGTTCGCGATCTGCGCGCCCTCCGCGCCGAGGTCGATGAGCTGGGCATCACCCACGTCCGCGTGCAGCAGACGGTGGGCGGCGTGCCGGTGTGGGGCGGCGAGGCCATCGTCCACCTGGACGCGCAGCGCGGCGACAGCCACGTCACCGACGAGCTCCGCGCCGAGCTGGACCTGGACACGACGCCCACCCTGGACGCGAGCCTGGCCGAGGAGGCGGCGCTGGAGCAGGAGCCCGGCGGCGCGCTGACCGACGCGGAGAGCACGCTCTACGTGATGCGCCGCGACGAGGGCGACTTCCTGGTCTGGCAGGTGGACCTGGACGTGCTGGACGCCGCGGGCGCGCTGATCGCGAAGCCGCGCCTGTTCGTGGACGCCCACACCGGCGAGCTGGTCTGGTCCTATGACAACATGAAGACTGGCACGGGCGGCACGCACTACGACGGCGTGCAGACCTTCTCGACGACGACCTGGTCGGGCTGGTTCAGCTACCAGACGCTCCAGACCACCGACGTCATCACCACGAGCTGGGCCAACACGACCACCAGCACCACGACGCCCTATGACTGGGACGGCTGGTGGACGGACAGCGAGGACCTCTCTGCGGTGAGCGCCCACTGGGCCGCCGCGGAGACCCTGGCCTATCTGTACGCCTGGCACGGCTGGAACGGCTGGGACGGCGCGGGCAGCCGGCTGAACGTGTACACGGACTACGGCAGCGGCTGGAACAACGCGTCGGGCGGCGGCGGCGGCATCTGGTTCGGGGACGGCGACGGCTCGAGCTGGTCCTCCTTCGCCTCCGTGGACATCGTGGCGCACGAGGTCGGCCACAACCTCACCGAGAAGATGGCCAACCTGGTGTACTCCGGTGAGTCGGGCGGCATGAACGAGAGCTTCTCCGACCTCCTCGGCGTGATGGGCGAACGTTGGGTGGACGGCGGCACCACGGACAACTGGCGTGTGGGCGAGGACCCCTACACGCCCTCCGTCTCCGGCGACGCGCTGCGCTACATGAGCGACCCGGCCGCCGACGGCTGGAGCGCCGACTACTACACCAGCGCCGCCGCGATCGGCGCCATGGACGTGCACGGCAGCTCGGGTATCGGGAACCTCGCCTTCAGCCTGCTGGCCAACGGCGGCTACCACCCCCGTCGCAGCTCCACCTACACCTACGGGGTGGGCGCCGACGCCGCGATGTGGATCGCCTTCCGGGCCTACCGCTACTACCTGACCAGCACGTCGGACTACGCCGACCTGCGCGAGGCGATGACCCTGGCCGCCGCCGACGGCTACGGCGCCACGAGCTGGGTGGTGGACAGCGTCGAGAGCGCGTTCAACAACGTCGGCGTCGGCACCACGGGCTGCGAGACGGGCTACCTCGAGGGCGCCGGCTACGGCGACTCCCTGCCCGGCGGCACCTACTTCTACTCGGCCACCGGCGCCGTCAGCGGCGACCTCATCGCCACCAGCGGCGCCAACGTCGGCCTCTACCTCTACAAGTGGAACGGCTCCGCCTGGGCTGGCGTGGCCGGCTCCGCGAGCGGCTCCGGCGAGCAGGCGGTCAGCTACAGCGGCGGCGCGGGCTACTACCTCTTCTACGCCTACTCCCACAGCGGGGCGAGCAACTACAGCTTCTGCATGAACTAGATCAACTAGCTCGAAATCGGAGGCCGCGGAGCGGAGACGCTTCGCGGCCTTCTTGCGTGGGGGGAGCGAGGGTTCTCAGCCCTCCAGGCGGCCGAAGCGTGCCTCGTAGGCGGCCAGGCGGGCGGCGAGCTCCTCGGCGCGTCGCTGCTGGTCGTCGGCGCGTCGCTGCTGGTCCAGGGCCCGCTCCTCGGCTGTGGGGAGCATGCGGCCGTCCGGGTCGATCCAGCGCAGGGTGGGGCCCTGGATGTTGCTGAACGCCGTCGGCCGCACCCCCAGCCACAGCCCGAGCTGCTGGCTGAACAGGTCACCGTTCGGCGTCCCGACCATCGGCGCGTACCGCAGCGTCGCGAGGTCCAGCCGCCAGCCCTCCAGCCGGTTCGTGTAGGGGTCGAAGATGAAGTACTCCGGCACCTTCAGCCGCGTGGCGTAGATCTCCATCTTGTTGCCGCGGTCCACCCGCCGCGTGCTGGGGCTCGTGATCTCCAGCACGAGGTTGGGGGTGCGTCCCTCCTCGCCCCAGACCACCCAGCTCTTGCGCAGGCGGCGCACCACGTCCAGCGCGACGAAGAGGTCGGGGCCCTTGAAGTCCTGGTTCTGGACCTGGGTGGGGCTGAAATAAACGAACATGTTGACGCCGACATAGAAGTCCTGGCGCGGTTCCCAGGCCTCCTCCAGCGTCACCTTCAACATCGGCCCGATCAGGGCGTGCAGCTCGGACTCCATCGGCTCCCCATCGTCGTAAGGCAGATCGTCCTCCCCCGGCGGCGGATCGAGCGCGTCGCTCGTCTCGTCGTCAAGGGGGAGCAACTCGGCAGGTGCGGACATGCTTCCTCCGGATGGTGGGCAGGAGGAGAATAACCCGCGGGGGAGCGGGTGTCGTGGGGGTAGCGCTGCGAGCGGCGTGGCGCTGGCTTGCCGCCTGAGCGCCTGGGCGCCATATTCGTGGCCGGACATGCCCCGCCACCCCGCCAGCCTCGCGTCTCTGACAGCCCCGGTGGCGGTGGTCGCGGGCCTTGCGGTGGGCGTCGCGCAGGCGGCGGTGCCGTTGACCCTGCCCCCGGGCGAGCTGGCGGCGGACTGGGAGTCAGCGGCGCGGCTGGCCGGCTTTTCGCTGAGCGCCAGCCTGGAGGGACCCGGCGTGCGCTTCGTCGCGTTCGCGGGGAGCTGGGAGATCCGCGTACGGGACGCCAGCGGGAGCGAGCGGCGGGTCCCCGTGCCGGCGCCGCGCACCCCACGCGAGCGGGAGGATCTGCTCTGGGTGGCGGCGAGCCTGGCCGTCCCGCTGGCCAGCGAGGCGCCGACCGTGCCCATGCCCGCCGCGCCCGTGCCGCCGCCCGTGACGCCGCCGCCCGTGACGCCGTCGCCCGTCCCGCGAGCCCCCGCTTCGGCGCCGACGAAGGCCGCGCCGACGAAGGCCGCGCCGACGAAGGCCGCGCCCGAGGAGGTGGCGCCTGCGCCCCAGCCCGTCGCGCCGCCCGTCGCGCCGCCGGTCGAGACGGCCGCCCCGCCAGAGATCGTCGAGAACGAACCTGTAACCGGTGTTACAACCGCCGCGGCTCTACCTGCGCCCGCCGCGCCCGAGGCTCCCGCCGACGCGCGCCTGCCTTCGCCGGTGAGGCCGCGCTCGTTGACGCCGCTTGTGATGCTCTCGGGGGGCCTCGGCGCCAGCGGATCGACCGCTCCCGACGACCTGGGGAGCGTGGAGGCGCGGGCGAGCCTGGCCGCGGGGGCGGAGATCGACGCGCGCTGGACGGTGCTCCTGGAGCTGGCAGGCCAGACGCCTACCTCGCTGGGCGCGCTGGGCGACACCGAGCGGGTCTCGCGCCAGGAGCTGGCGGCGGAGGCGGGCCTGAGCCTGGGCGGGACCTGGGATCCCTGGGCGCGCGGTCGCCTCGGGATCTCCCGCCTGCGCTTCTCCGCGGGCGAGCCGGCGACGCTGAGCGGGAGCCTGCAGGTCCCGGCGCTCGGACTTCGTGTGGGGGTGGAGCGCGACCTGCGCGCCGGCCTCTCCGGCGTGCTGAGCCTGGGCCTGGATCACGACCTTCGCGAGGTCGTGATCGTCAAAGAGGACACCGCGGTCTCCCTTGACCTCCCCTCGACCCGGGCGCTGCTGGAGCTCGGGCTCCGCTGGTCGCCCTGATGGCGAGATCGAGAAGAGTTGGTCAACGCGTGATCGTTCTGGTCTCCTGTCGGCACCTTTAGCCCATGGGCCTCTCCATCCTCCGCAGCCTCCCGCGTCCCGAGCTCGAAGAGAGCGCGAACGACGCCATCTTCGAGGAGTGGCTCCCGGTCGTGCTCCGCTGGTGCGCGCGTCTGGGTGGACCCAAGGTAGACGCCGAGGACGCCGCGCACGACGTGATGATCACCGTGCTCACCCGCATGCACACCCTGCGGAACCCCGACGACTTCCCCGCCTGGGTCTTCGGCGTCACCCGCCGCACGCTGGCCTGGCATCGGCGCAAGGCCTGGATTCGCCGCTGGGTCCCCGGTCTCGAGCCGGAGGGCGTCGCGCCCGGCGCCGGCCCCGAGCAGTCCGTGGCCGCGTCGGAGATCGGGAGGCGCGTTCAGGAGGTCCTGGAGCGCATGCCCGCCGAGCTCCGCGAGGTGCTGGTCCTCTGCGAGCTCGAGGAGCGCCCCGACGAGGCGGTCGCCCAGATCCTGGAGATCCCCGTCGGGACCGTCAAGAGTCGGCTAAGACGTGCACGCCGGCAATTCGCCCTCGAGGCGACCGCGCACGGCCTCGGTGACGCCTTCGGCGTCGCGCCGGAGCAACCATGAACCCGATCCGCCGCCTCCTGCGAGAGCTCGCTCGCTTCACCGATCCCGGCGCGCCCGCCCAGCGGCGCCTGGCCGAGCGCCTGCGGGCCGTCGAGCCCGACCCAGACGCGACGCGCGCCCTGCTGGGCCAGCTCCCCGACCCGGACCCCTGGGCGCAGCTCCGCGTGCAGCGTCGCGTCGAGGACACGCTCGCTCGGGCGCCGTCTCGCTGGCACCGCAGCCGACCCCTGGCGCTCGGGCTGGCGCTGGCGTCGGCGCTGCTCGTGATCGTCGCCGTTCGGGGTGGAGCCGGGCCTCTGCCGCTGGATCTGGAGATCGCCGCCAGCACGGAATCGGCGATCGACCTCGCAGAGCACGTCGATCTGGTCGCGAAGGGCCGCGGTCACGCCGCCGGCACGGACGCCGCGCCTCGCCTGCGCTGGGAGGAGGGCAGCCTCTCTGTCGAGGTCACGCCCGAGCGGGGCATCGATCTGGAGGTCGTCACCGACGAGGCGATCGTGCGCGTCCTCGGGACGGGCTTTACGGTGGAGCGCAGCGCGCTGGGCACCCAGGTCTCCGTCCGTCACGGCCAGGTGTCGGTGGACTGCGTCGCCGGCGACGGGCATCGGCTGACGACGGGTCAGTCCGTGGAGTGCGCCCCCGTTCGCCCCCCGGCGCTGCTCGGTCGCGCGCGCGCGCTGGCCGGCATGGGCGCCGCGCCCGAGCGGGTGCTGAGCACGCTGGACGCCGCGGAGAACAAGGAGAATTCGCCCGCGCTGGCCGGGGAGCTCCTGGCGCTGCGGGTGGACACGCTGCGCCGCGCAGGGCGATCCGCCGAGGCCCTGGGCGCCGCGCAGGACTACCTCCAGGCCGGACACCTGCCGCGCCGTCCCGATATGCGCCGCATCGCCGCCGCCCTCCTCTTCGAGCGGTCTGGCTGTGAGGCCGCGCTCCCCCTCCTCCGCGAGGCCGTCCTGGACGGCGGGGGGCCCGAGGACGCCGCGGCGCTCGCCGCCTGTGAAGCTCAACACGCGCTCCGCTGAGGCTCCGATGACGAAGACGCTCCTGATTGCATTTCTGCTCGCTGGCTGCGACGCGCTCGTGTTCAGCTTCCCGGCCGATCCCAGCGCCGACGCTGGAGAGGAGGAGCCCGACACCGGCGATGAGCCCGGCGAGGGCGAGGGCGAAGGCGAGGGCGAGGGTGAAGGCGAAGGCGAAGGCGAAGGCGAAGGCGAGGGCGAAGGCGAAGGCGAGGGCGAAGGCGAAGGCGAGGGCGAGGGCGAGGGCGAGGGCGAGGGCGAGGGCGAAGGCGAGGGCGAAGATGACACGGGCGAGGAGGACGAAGAGGACGAGGGCGAGGAGCCCTGACCTCGCCGAGCTGGGCGCGTGAAGATCGTCCTTGGATGCGGTGAACGTCGAAGCGAAAAAAAGCGCGCCTGCCGTGATCGCTTCCTGGAGCTGCCGTCACTGTCTCAGGTGAACGGCAACCACGCGGGGAGCCCCCCGCAACAGGAGCATCACCATGCGTGTTCTCTCGATCACCGCGCTGCTCGCGCTCGTCTCGCTGACCGGCTGTGACTCCAGCCTCGACTTCGGCGGACTCTTCGGCTCCGGCAAGGACGAGACGACCGAGGCTGAGGCCGAAGACGACGCCGACGCGGACGCCGATGAGGACGCCGACGCCGAGGACGGCGACGACGACAGCGACGACGGCGACGACGACGGCGACGACGGCGACGACAGCGACGACGGCGACGACAGCGACGACGGCGACGACAGCGACGACGACGACAGCGACGACGGCGACGGCGACGACGACGACGACGCGGACGACGCGGAAGCGATCGCGCCACGCCGCGGCGGCCACCGCAGCATGTGTGGCCCGCGTCGCGCGCTGGGCGGCGAGCGTCGGGTTGGTCTCATAGGCTTTGACTAGCGC
>CAZKWG010000311.1:0-8821 GCA_964556105.1 uncultured Enterobacterales bacterium
CGCTCGCCTCCCAGGGGGCGACGCTCCCCGTCCCCGACCTCGCGCTGCTGCGGCGCCGAAGCCGGGCCGTGCACGTGGCGCGCCCGTCCGTGGACGCGACCGTTCGGGCCTGGACGGAGCAGGGCGGGCTTCTGGCGCTGGTCGGGCCGGCGGGCAGCGGGCGGACCCACGCCCAGGATCTGCTGGCCACCGAGCTGCAGGCCCGCGGACGGCCCTGGGTGCGCCTGGTCCCTGCCGAGCATCCCTGGACCCCCGTGGAGCAGGCGCTCGCCGATCCCGGCCTGATGCGGCCGGCGGTGCCGCTCCCCGAGGCGCAGGATCCGGCGGATCGCGCAGAAGCCGCGGCGCTGGCGCTGGAGGAGCGCTCGCCGCTCGGCCTGGCGGTCCTGGTCGACGACGTGGACATGGTGGACGAGGGCACCGCGCGGACCCTGGCGGCGCTGGCCCGGCACGGGAAGGTCTCGCTGTGCGTGGCGGGCGCGGCGGCCCCCTCCTGGGCGGCGCGGGCCGTGCACCTGGAGCCCTTCCTTCAGGGTGAGCTCGAGGTCCTGATCTCCGCCGTCCTCGGCGCCTCCGGTCCTATCGACACGCTCGTCGAGAGAGTCAGGGCCGTCTCGGGTGGGCTGCCCGGTCTCGCCATCGAGGTCCTGCTGGCCGCCGTCCGCGAGGGCGCGCTGGTCTGGCGAGGCTATCGCTGGGTGGTCGACGACACGCGGCTCGAGCGCGTGGTCGCCGCCGGGACGGTCGAGGTCGCGCTGGACGCGCCGCTGCCGCCGGAGGCCGCGCAGCTCGGCGCCGCGCTGGCCGTCTTCGGGGTCCCGGCGACCCTGAGCACGCTGGCGAGCATCGCCGAGCTCGATGAGGCCCGCGCCGGGGGAGCGCAGGAGCTCCTGGTGGAGAAGGGCCTGGCGCAGGTCAGCGCCGGGATGCTCCGCAGCGCCAGCCGCGCCGCCTCGCGCGCCCTGCTCGCCGCGGTCCCCGATGTCGCGCCCTACCACCGCGCCGCCATCGCCGCCCTGCGCGCCGCGCCGCGCGTGTCGAAGGCCCGCCTGGGCTGGCATGCCGTCGGCGCGCGCGACGTCACCCTGGCCCTCGAGCTGGGCGGCGAGGCGATCCGCTCCGCGCGCGCTCACGACCCGGCGGAGGCCGCTCGGCTGGCGGACGCCCTGTGGGAGCTGGTCCCGGGTCCGGCGCTGGCGGGGCCGCGCATCGAGGCGCTGGTGGCCGCCGGTCGGGCCGAGGAGGCGAGGGCCTTCGGCGAGCGGTTCCTCGATGATCGGGCGCTGACGCCTGAGGTGGTCCCGGTCCTGGTCGCGCTGGGGCGCGTCCACACCGGCTTCACCCACGACGACGACTCGGCCATGGAGTGCGTGACCCGGGCCTACCAGGCGCTCCGCGACGCCCCGCCGCCCTGGGATCTGCTCGATCTCGAGGCGATGGCGCACTTCCAGGCCGGACGGGTCGACGACGCGATCCGCGTGGCGCGCGCCGTCGCCGAGGAGCCGCCGCCCTCGACCACGCTCGGCCAGGATCGCTGGCTCACCCTGCGCGGCATCTGGGCGCAGGCGCTGGAGCGCGGGGGCGATCTGCGCTCCGCGATCTCCGTGCTCGACGGCGTCCCGGACGAGATGGGCCGTGGGCGCCCGGCGCGCGCCCTGCTCGACGCCATGCACGGGAGGCTGCTCTTCCTGGCGGGGAAGATCCGCGAGGCCGGCCGTCTGATGTCCGGCGCGGCGCAGGAGGGCTCGGGCCTCTCGACGCTGGATCGCGCGCGTAACTTGAACAACGCGGCCATTTGTAGTATTCAGGGTGGAGATCTGGCCGGCGCCCTGTCTCGCTGGGAGCAGGCCCTGCTCCTCTTCGAGCGCCTGGGCGCCTCGCTCGAGGAGGTCCGCGTCCAGATCAACCTGGGCGTGGGCTACCGGGAGGCGGGCCGGTGGGAGCGGGCGCGTCAGGCCAGCCGGCAGGCCGCCGAGCGGGCCTCGGCGCTGGGGATGCCCGATCTCGAGGCGGCGGCGATCAGCAACCTGGGCGACCTGCATCTGGCGCGCGGGAGCTGGGACGAGGCGCAGACCTGCTATGACCGCGCGGACGTCATCGCCGAGGCGCACGGCCTGGAGCGCTTCCGGGTCGAGCAGGCGCGGCGGCGGGCAGAGCTGGCGGTCTCCCGGCAGGACCCCGAGGCGGCGGAGCGCGCCTCGGCGCGGGTGCAGGACGAGATCCAGCACGCGCGCTCGGAGGCGCTCATCGCCGTCTGCCAGGCCCGCGCCCGTCGTCCGGACGCCGTCGACGACGCGCTGAGCCGGGCGATGGAGCCGCTCCGTCGCGCTGGCGCCGCCCGCGAGCTGGCCGAGGTGCGCATCTGGGCGGCCGAGGCCCTCCTGACCCTGGGTCGGACCGAAGAGGCGCTGGCCGAGATCGATCGCGTCGTCGTCTACGCCGAAGAGGGCGGCCAGGAGCTCCTCCGCTCGCGCGCCGACGCCCTCGCCCGGCGCGCCCGCGCAGGCGCCCGCGCGCCGGGGGGCGACGAGCGCCTCGACCGCCTGCTCGCCCTGGCGGTGGATGTGGCCCGGGAGCGCGATCTGCGGTCCCTGCTGGATCGCATCGCCCAGTCGGCGATGGAGCTGCTCCAGGCGGACCGAGGCTTCGTGATCCTCGATCGCTCCGGGCGTGGCGGCACCAGCGACGAGGATCTGGTCGTCGCCGCCCAGGCCTCTCGCCCCGACGTCCCGCCCGGCCCTCTCTCCATGTCCGTCGTGTCGCTGGCCCTGAGCCGCCAGCGCGAGGTCATCGCGCCCGACGTGGTCGAGCGCGGCGATCTGCGCACGGCGCAGAGCGTGCGCGCCATGCACCTGCGCTCCGTGATGTGCGTCCCGCTCATCGACGGCACGGACACGCTCGGCGCCATCTACGTGGACAGCCTGACGGCGTCGGAGCAGGAGCTGTCCGAGGCCGCGCGGTTCCTGCGCGGGCTGGCCGCCTTCGCCGCGGTCGCCGTGACCAACGCCCACCGCCTCCGCGACGCCGACAGCCGCGCCGAGCGCGCCGCCGAGCTGGCCCACGATCTCAGCAAGCCGGTCGCCATCGTGCTCTCGGTGGCCCACGATCTCGCCACGCGCGCCGACCTCGATCGGGGGCTGCGCGAGGGGATCGACGACATCCTCGTCTACGGTGAGCGCGCGCTGGGCCTGGCCCGCTCGCTGCTCGCGGACGGCGGGCGCCCGCATCGCGTCCACAACTTCTCGCGCGTCACGCTGCGGCACGTGGACGAGCTCTCTCGGGAGGCGCGTCGCAAGGGCATCTCGCTGCGCCTGGAGGGGCCGGACCCCATCTGGGTCAAGGGGGACGCCGACGAGCTGGGGCGCGCGCTCACCAATGTCATCTCCAACGCGCTGAAGTACAGCCCGGCGGGGGCGGAGGTGCTGGTCTCGCTGGCCGTCGATGACGGCGCGATGCTCTGCACGGTGCGCGATCACGGCGCGGGGATCCCGCCAGAGGCGATGCCGCACATCTTCGACCGCGGCGTTCAGGGCCCCAACGCCCGCGACGGTCACGGGCTGGGGCTGGCCATCGCGCGCCGGGTGATCCAGGCGGAGCACGGCGGACAGATCTGGGCGGAGAACGCACCGGATGGTGGGGCGGTCTTCGTGATCAAGCTGCCTGTGACCTCGGCGCGCTGAGCGCTCAGGCGCCGCCCAGGGCGCGCTCCCGCAGCACGCGCAGGACGAAGGCGGCGTTGCCGACCAGGTAGCGGCGCCAGAGGCGGTCCGGCTCCGTCCAGAGGCGGTCCAGCCACTCGGCGCGATCGGTGAGCCAGCGGGGGCCGCGGCGAACCTTGCCCGAGACGAAGTCCGCGGTGGCGCCGAGACACCAGACGACGGGGACGTCCAGGCGCGCGCGGCGGGCGGCGACCCAGCGCTCCTGCTCCGGCGTGCCCATGCCGACCAGGAGGATGTGGGGCCGAAAGGCGTGGATGCGCGCCAGGCTGGCCTCGTCCTCGGGGCCGGAGCGCGGGTGGAAGCCGTGATCGGAGGCGATGGCGAGCCTGGGGTGGCGGGCGCGGAGGGCCTCCGCGGCGCGCTCGGTCACGCCCGGCTCCCCGCCGATCCAGTACAGCCGCCAGCGGCCCTCGGCGGCGGCGGCGAGCTCCCAGATCCAGTCGGCGCCCGTCATGCGGTGGGGCAGGTCCTGGCCGAGCAGTCGGGCGCCGAGGCGGACGCCGTTGCCGTCGCAGAAGACCAGATCCGCCCCATTCAGGAAGGCGCGAAGCTCCGGGTCAGAGGCGGCCGAATTGAGGACGTGGACGTTGGCGTAGGTGAGCGTCCAGGGGCGGCCCTCGTCGATGGCGCGCGCGACCTGCGCGAGGACACCGGCGAAGCTCAGGCCGTCCACCGCGACGCCCAGCACCCGCGCGCGGCTCAAGGCGTCAGCCCGACTCCGACGTTCCAGTAGATGCCGGAGATACGGGTCTCGGCGTTGCTGAAGGGCAGCACGCCCGCAGACTCCGCGACGTTGCCCACGTACATGTACACGTAGTCGCCACGCGACCAGGAGGAGCCCCAGGCGCTGCTCGGCACCGTGAAGTCGCCGTCATCGGTCGCCACGCAGTACACGGAGTCCAGCGTGTCCCCCGAGGTGGAGTCCACCAGGAACAGGTTCAGGAGGATCCGCCTGCCCGAGCCGCCGCTCCAGCGGAAGTTGAAGCTGCTCTGGTTCACCGTGGGCGTCGACGTGCCGTTGATGTTCGGGCTCGTGACGCTGAAATTCGAGCCCGAGCGCGCGAAGTTGCTGACCGTGAACGCCTCGGGCGCGAAGTCGCCGTTGACGCTCTCCAGATCGTAGAGCTGCGCGGTCGGCACCTGCGCCGCGGTGAGCAGGGTGGTGTTGGCGAAGCCGCCGGTCTCCGCGTCCTGCCGCAGCGTGAAGCTCTGCGAGCCGAAGGAGAGCTCGATGCTGCTCACCCCGAGGTCCAGGATGTAGATATCCCCGAAGTAGCTGGTGAAGTCGTAGCTGTCGTCCGTGCACTCGTCCGCGCTCGGCGCGTAGAGGTCCCAGAAGTGGACGTCCGTGGGCGGCGTGATGAAGCTGACCGAGGCCGCGCCGAAGTCCGAGGTCGAGGGCGCCCAGTACCCGCCGTTGTAGTGGTACCACTCGATGGCGCCCAGCGCGCCGGCCTCGCCGTCGCCGTCCTCGTAGTAGGTGAAGGCGTCGGTGGCCTTCCCGCTGCTGCCGTCATCGTTGGTCGCGACGACGTTGACCGTGGACTTGCCGACGCTGGCGCTGACGGAGCCGTACGCGGGCGTCTCGACCACGATCTCGCCCGAGTCCCGCCGCACGACGGTGGCGGTCTCGCCGCCGATGGTCACGGTGGTGCTGGAGTCGAAGGGGCCACCCGAGATGGTGACCTGCTCGCCGCCGGCGGTCGTGCCCCAGGCCGGCGAGACGTCGTTGATGTCGAGGTCTTCACCCTCGCCCTCGCCTTCGCCTTCGCCTTCGCCGCCGCCGTTGCCGCCGCCGCCGTTGTCGCCGCCGCCGTTGTCGCCGCCGCCTTCATCACCGCCCCCCTCCTCGCCTCCTGAGTCCAGGCCGAGATCGCCGCCGGTGGTCGGAGGCGCGAGGGGATCGAGGCCCAGGTTGCAGGCGGCCACCCAGGGCAGGAAGAGTAGTGTGAGTCTGGACATAGCAGCTCCAGCGTAGTCTCCTCCTGCCCTCTGCGGCAAGCAGGATCAGCGTTCGAGCGGCGTCACGCGCCCCGCGGGCACGCTCGAGTCATTGGAGATCCCCTCGCCGAGCATCCCCAGCAGCCGGCGGGCGCTTCGCGCTTTGTGTGCGAAGTCCGTCCAGCTTCGCACGGCGGACACCTGCTTCCATATCCCGCTCGGTGAGAGGTACTGACCGGCGTAGGCCAGCTTGAGCGCCAGCTGCAGCTCCTCGTGGGACAGGTGGGGGAGATCGACGATGACCTCGCGCGCGTTGTCCGCCGGCCGGAAGTCGCCCTCGACGAACCAGCCGTTCTTCATCGCCTGGTCGTACATCTCCGTGCTCGGCGCGGGGAGCACCACCGAGAAGTGGACGAAGCGTGTGCCGAGGCGGCGCGAGACCCGCCAGGAATAGATCAGGCTCTTCCAGGTCTCGTTCGGGCTGCCTCCGATGAGGATGCTCACCTCGGGCTCGATCCCGGCGGCTCGGCAGGCGGCGACGGCCTTCTCGACGTCGCGGACCTTGATCTCCTTGACCATGTCCTCGAGCAGCCCGTCGTCGAAGCTCTCCGAGCCCATGTAGACCATCTTGCAGCCGGCGTCGGCCATGGTCTTCAGCATCTCCTGGTCGTGGAGCATGTTCGCGCGGGCCAGGCAGATCCAGTGCAGGCCGAGCGGCGCGATGCCCTCGCAGATCTGCTCGGTGCGGGACTTGCCCCAGGTGAAGATGTTGTCGGAGATCTCCACGCCCAGAAAGCCCTTCGCCGCGATGTCCTGGAACTCGGCGACGATCTGCTCGACCGTACGCTTTCGGAGGGGCGGGCGCTTCGTGTAGGTCTCCTGGAGGCGCTTGAACTCCAGCTCGATGGCCTGATCGACGGCGTTGGTGCAGCAGAAGGTGCAGCGGAAGCCGCAGCCGCGGCTGACGGCCATGGTGGTGATGGGGTGGACGTCCAGGCGGTTCGCCCGGTACTTCCCGAGCAGCAGGCTGCGGTCGGGCATGGGCAGGGTGGTGACGTCGAGCAGGTCGCGGAAGGGGCCACGCCGCTGCACGCCGTGCGTGTCGAACCAGGCGAGGCCGGGGGTGCCCTCCTCCTCGCGCTCACCGCGCCAGATGCGGTCCAGGTCCTCCAGCGTGTGCTCGGGCTCGCCGAGCAGAGACCAGCTCTGGGCGCCCACCTTGAACTCGTCGGGCTTCCAGGTGGCGGCGGCGCCCATGAACACGAAGCGGGTGCCCGGGTGATGCCGGTGCACGACCCGCGCGGCAGTGAGATCCTCGATGGCCGACAGGTAGGTGGTCCAGGCCAGGACCACGTCGTAGGCCGCCTCGACGACGTGGGCCTCGAACGCGTCGGGCTCGATGCCCTCCGCCGGACAGTCCATGAAGCGCACCTCCCAGCCAAGCTGCTCGCGGGCGAAGGTCGCGACCTGCAGGAAGTGGATGGCCGGCTTGTAGTCGTAGCCGTAGTTACACCCATACACCCGGTCGATCGGCAGATTCCGCTCGTTGTACGCACAGGGCGGGATCAGGAAGAGCGCCTTCATTCGAGCCTCGCGCGCGACGGGAACTCCGGGGAGCCCGGTAGGGGTTCCATAGAATACCTCGGCAGCGTGCGCAGTCTATGGTGTCTCTGCGCCTTCGCGCAGGGCCGCGTACAGGGAGGTGAGCGCCTCGACGTGGCCGGCGGGAGCCCGCTCGCGCACCACGCGCACCCGCGCGGCCTCGCCCATACGGCGGGCGCGCCCCGGATCGGCGAGCAGGCCCCGCACCGCGCTCGCCAGCGCAGCCGGATCTCCTGGGGTCACCAGCACGCCATCCACGCCGTCGTCGATCTGCTCGGGGATCCCGCCGATCCGGCTCGCGACCACCGCCCGCCCGGCGGCCTGGGCCTCCAGCACGGCATATGGATAATTCTCGGGCCAACGACTTGGAACGACGACAATTGCGGCCTCACGCACCAGCGCCATCAGCGCGGCGCGCGGGACATGGCCCAGCAGGCGCACCTGCGGGAGCCGGGCGGCCATCGCGCGGACCCGTCCCTCCCAGGGTCCGGCGCCGCAGACGGTGAGCTGCGCGTCGGGGAGCTGCTCGGCCGCCTGAAGCAGCGTGTCCAGGCCCTTCTCTGGCGCGAGGCGGCCCGCGAAGAGCCAGCCTCGACCCTGCGCCTGGCCAGGCGCGTGCGCGTCGATGTCCAGGAAGTTGGGCAGGTGAAGGACCTTCTTCGGCGGCAGCCCGAAGCGCACCAGCGCGTCGGCCATGAAGCGGGACGGGCAGACCAGGCGGTCGACCCGATCCCAGACGCCGAGGGCGCGGTGGGCGGTCTTCTCCAGCGCCACGGCGATCGAGGGGAGCAGCGCGTCGCCCTTGCAGCGATGCCGCACGGCCTCGAGGTAGCGATGGCCGCGGCAGCGCTCGCAGGGGGAGCCCTCGGTGTAGAGCGTCCCCGCCGGGCAGATCAGCTCGGCGTCGTGCACCGTCCACACCACGGGCACGCCCCGCCGCTTCAGCGGCCAGAGCACAGACGGCGTCAGGTGCCTGTGAACATGATGGAGATGGGCGACGTCCGGCTTCAAGGTGTCCAGCACGCCGTCCAGCTCCCGCGCCGCCTCGCGCGACCAGATCAGGCCGGGCAGGAGCGCCAGTCGGCGGCCCGGCGTGGTCGTGCCCCAGGGGTCAACCCAGGTGGGGAAGCGGGTCTCCCAGGGAGAAGGCTCGTTCTCCGGGTGGCGCATCGCGAAGGGCACGACCTCGTGGCCGCGCGCGGCCAGCGCCGCGCTCACGCTGCGCGCGTAGGTCGTGTCGCCGCCCCGCGCGTGGTGAAAGGAGCTGACCATGAGGATCTTCATGGAGGCTCCTCGCGCGCCGTGGCCCAGAACAGGCCCCAGACCAGCGCCAGCGGCGCCCAGTGGGTCGGCGAGAAGGTCTCCGTGGACAGCAGCAGGTTCAGGTGCAGCGCCGCGAAGGTCGCCAGCAAGGCCCAGGCTGGGCCGCTCCGCCCCTCCGCGCGCGCCCGCCGCAGCAGCCTGGCTCCCAGGGTGGCCACGAAGCCCAGGTAGCCCGCCAGCCCGAGCAGACCTGCCTCGCTCCCGATCTTCTGAAGGACGCCGTGCGCGTCCACGCC
>CAZKWG010000312.1:0-8805 GCA_964556105.1 uncultured Enterobacterales bacterium
CTGCTGGTAGTTGTCGCGCCGCGGCGGCATGGTGCGCAGCGCGACCGCCGAGAGCGACCCGATGTCGATGCCGACCTCCATCGTGGTGGTGCAGGAGAGCACGTCGATGGCCGGGCGCACGTTGCCCCGGTGGTCGAGCCCGATGTCGATGTCCTGGAACAGCAGCTCGTTGAGCTCCGCCGGGGAGAAGACGTCGCCGCGCGGGGCCTCGCCGATCTGGGCGGTGTGTTCGCCCGCAACCGGGGTCAGCGGGCGCGCGTCACGGAGGGCCGCGTCGAGCACAGGACGTCTGAGGAGACGCTTGCGGGCGTCGAACCAGCTCACCAGCGGGTCCTGCGCGCGATCGGTGAGCTCGCCATCGGGGTCCAAGGCCAGCCGGAGCGGCCGAACCTCCCTGGACTTGCACTGAATGCAACACGATGGGTTCGGCGAGAAGGTGCGCTGCACGTTGCTGCACACGCGACACATGGACCATGCGTCGCCTGGGTCGCGCAGATCAGGAACGTCGAGCGCGATCTGAGCGCCGCTGAGGAAGCCCTGCTCGTCGCAGAACAGCCGCTTCAGGGCTGGCGCCCATTGGTTGTTGAACGCCTGAACTGCGACATGCCCAGCCAATAGCGCACTGAGCTCATTGAACTGGGCTTGCGGTCGGATCACGGCGTCGCCGCTCGCGCCGTCCTGCCCGGTCTTCCAGGTAGGGCGTGCCCAGGGGACGTCGAAGCCGTTGCGGCGCCACAGGCGCAGCCAGAGGCGCGCGATCTCGCGCCGAGCGTCGTTGCCTTCAGGGAGCCCAGGCAATGCCGGGAGGCTGCTCAACGCCTCGTCGAGGCGCGGACGGATGTGGTCCGCCTCTCGCAGCGAGGCGAGCGCCAGGGTCTCCAGGGTCGTGGCGCGGTTGGCCTTCCGGGCACCTCGGCGCTTCGAAGGCTGCAGCGCAGCCGAGCGGGTCTTGTCCAAGGGGATGTGCGCGCCAGTCAGCGCACCGTAGACCAGGGCAGACCAGGCTTCTGGCGGAGAGATCGACTCAGATCTTCCCATCAGGCGTTGAAGGTCCCCAGCATCGACCTTCCACGTCGCCTCTTCATGCCTGACACGCCCCTGAACCTCTCCCCGCAGGTCGTCCAGCCGCCTGACCTCCGCGTCCGCGTCCACTACACGCACCCGGGTGTTGAGCGCGAGCTCGCCGAGCAGGATGGCCAGCGGCACATGCTGGAGCGTCGGCCCAGCGCCGAGGCCGCAGCCCCTGGCGAGCGCTTCGAGCACCTGCCAACCGCGGATCAGGACCGGACGGACCGCGTCGCGCGCGCCCAGCGTGTTGAGATCGATGGACAGACCCGCGGCCTTTTGCCGGGAGTCCGAGAAGATGAGCACCTTGCGGCCTTGCAGAGGCGCGTGGCGCTCCCGGCGCCGGCGCCGCTCGGCTGGCTCACCCTCCCGTGGCGGGCGCTCGCGCTGGATCCCCAGCTGCGTGGTGACCAGCGCGGCGAAGGGCTGCTCACCCTTGGTCTCGTGGTCCATGACCGTGGAGCGGCCGGGGCCTCCCAGGCCCAGGCAGCACGGGCACCGCGGGTGCTGCCCAGGCGCGAGCGGGGATCGCGACTCCTCGGCCTCCGCGTCGTCCTCGGCAGCGCCTGTCACATCCCCTCGGGGCACGAGGACGACACGGGCGTCGGCCCGAACCCCGTCGCGAAGTACTGCCCCTGGGTGAAGACGGCCCGTCTGCGTGTCCAGCGCGCGGATGGCGATGAAGGACCGGCCACGGTCGTCTGCGAGCCGCTCGGCCTCCTCGGTGCTGAGACCGAGGAGCAGGTCCATCGGCCTCAGCGGCTCATCTGGAGCCTCGGCCCCGGTGCGCACGAGGTCGCCAGGGTGTGACCAGAGATACCTCGACGTGATCTCATCCTCGATGCCGCCCCTGCGATAGTCCTCGTCGGAGAGGTCGACGTACGCGCGCGCGAACGGGCTGCCGCAGTCGCGGCAGGTGAAGAGCTCAAAGACCCGGTGACCGCAGTCGGGGCAGACGCCGCCAGGGTCTCGCTCGAACAGCCGGCCGGCGACGTGCGCCTCTATACCATCGGGGACGCCAGAGCAGGCGCGGTTGGTGCAGATCCACAGCCCCGGCAGCCCCCGGAAGAAGGCGTGCGCGCGCGCGGGCATCAGCGGCTCACCGCCCTGCCGCGCGGTCGTGGCGAGCGAGAGCAGCGTGGTGAGGGCGCTGGACCGCCGCTCTTCGTTGGCGAGCTCACCGAAGACCAGCCTCGTCAGCGTGGTCTCGGGCTCGCGCGGGTCGTCGGGGTGTCGCGGGACCTCCTGAAACGGGCGAGCCCCCTTCATCGCCTCGTTGTAGGTCTTCACGAGCGGCGTCCAGCCGTGGAGCGCTGAGAACAGCGCCCCGGCCTCATCGCCACCACCACGACGCGTGGCGATCTCGTCCGCTCTCTTGGAGAGGCCGAGCTGCAGCAGCCGATGTTCGAGCAACGGCGCGATGGCCCGCAGACGCTCCTCACGCGTCGCGCCCGCACGCTCGAACAGCGCAAGATCGACGGCGTTGAGGGCGTCGATGTCCGCGACGGTCACCGGGTCCACTGCGCCAGCGGACATCTCATCAAACATGCCACGGATGACGTCGAAGTCACCCTCCGCTTTTCCGGTCAGCTCCGAGGCGAAGCGCCGCGCGTTGTCATCCTGACCGAAGCTGGCGCTGGTCGCGATGACCTGGAGGCGCTCCGGGCCGATCTCCAGCCGTTCGAGGAGACGCCGAAGCAGCAGCGCGACCTCGGCGCCAGCGGCGCCGCGATACAGGTGCGCCTCGTCGACGACCAGCATCAACGTCGCGGCAGGATCATCGGCCAGCCAGGCGCGCGTCGCCTCGAAGATCCCCTTCTCCAGGGGCCGCATCAACATGTACTCCAGCATGGAGTAGTTGGTGACCAGCACGTCTGGGGGCTCGGCCTGCGTCTCGTGGCGCGTGAAGAGCTCCGCGTCGCCGGGGAGCGGTATGGCGCGGATGAACCTGTCGTTGATCCCGCTGGGCTGCCCAGGGGAGTCTGGTCGATACTCAAACCATGGGCCGGTCTCACCACGCGCGCCGTAGAACCACCGGCTCAACTTTTCCTTCGCGGGCCACTTCCCGAGCCGCCTCAGATCCGTGACGAGCTGCTGGTCCGTCTCCGCCTTGGACCCCTCGAGGTCCACGTAGAAGGTCTTGACGGTCTTGATCTCACTCTTCCGACCCGCAGGCAACGGGGGGGCCAGCCGCTCGCCGTCGCGAGACTTGAACTTCAGGTGTCCGGCGAGGCCCTGCCTGGTGAGCTTGATGGGCAGGCCGTCCTTGCCGCGCACGACGGTCCGGCGGACGCCGGGGTAGAGCGTCCGGCCGGTGTACCGCGCGAAGCGCAGCGGCCGCACGCCCCACTCCTCCCGGAAGAGCTTGATGAGCCGCTCGTCCCCGAACCACAGGCGCAGCCTGGCGAGCTGATCGTTGACCAGCGCGTTCATCGGGTAGAGCACGATCGCGCGCGTCGCGTGGATGTCGTTCCAGCGCCGAGGATCGCCCGAGCCGCTCTTTCGATTCTTGTACGCCTCATCGGCCATGGTGGCGAGGATGGGCAACAGGAAGCACTCGGTCTTGCCTGAACCCGTGCCGGTCGTGACCACGAGGCTCCGGCGCTCGCCCCGATGCTCGGGATGCAGCCCGAGCGCGAGCCGCACGGCGTCGAACTGGTGCTTGTAAGGGTCAAAGATGCGCCGGTCGAGCCAGGGTTTCTCGTGGGTCTGGTCCCACGACAGCGCATCAAACGCCGCCTTCGCACCGTCAGCGAGCGGGCTGTCCTCACCCGAGAAGGCCCCCTCCTTCAGGTAGCGCGGCAGCGTCTCCACGTAGGGGATCTGGGCGATGACGCCCCACCGGTCCAGCAGACGGCGGCGCTGGGCGATCAGGTCGGCGTCCCGGATGTGGTAGGTCGCCTCGATGTAGTCGCGGAGCGTGCGCTTCAGCTCTTCGAGCGCGGCGGTCAGCGTTCTGGCCTCTTGCATCGGCGATCCTCGACAGGGAGAAAAGAACCTACCTCGGCGGCATTGGGCGCATCCAGAGCTGCGCCTGGAGAAGGGTCTCGACCTCGTCACGCGAGTCCACTGGAAGGGTCCAGCGGCGCGGGCTCTGGTCGTCCTGCTCCCCCCGCAGGCCGAGCTGCCGGGCGACCCAGTGCGGCGGCGGCAGCGACAACACCAACGCCAGACGCCCGGCCTCTGCGGCGCTGAATGTGTAGGTCTCCGCCCGCCCGTCGGCGGCGTGGAGGGCAGCTCCGAGCCCGAGCGCGATCATGTGCGCCGGCCAGCGCCCAGCCTCGTAGGGCACGGAGACGGCGCGCTCGACTCGGCCGTAGCCATCCAGCCTGAGGGCTGCCCACCTGCGGCTATTGTAGGCGCCTGGGTATCGTCCGATATAGTCGCCGGGCCGCTCCCTCAAGCCCTCAGTGGGGCGCCATCGGCTGAGGTAGGCGCCTCGCGCGCCCGGCGCACCCGCTGGTGGCAGGAGCACCTCGGTGCCCGCGACGGACCCGAGCGGCCTGGCCTTGTCGAGCCGGGTGCGCAGCTCCTGGGCGATCTCGACCGCGTCGGCTGGGGCAGGGGCTCTCGCCCAGACCGCAGGATCGAGGAGTGGAATGCCTGCCTTCGAGAGCATCGCTGCCAGCGTCTCCAGCGAGCGGTCGCCGACCTGGAGCCAGCGGCGAGCGCCCCGTCGGGTCATCGTGAGCCCCGCACTGGAGATCGCCTGCACCCGCTCCGGTCCCCCACAGCCCACGAGCAGCGCTCGGGCGCCGATCTGCACCGCCATCAGGGGATGCATGTAGATCAGGCGATCTGGATCGGTCGCCTCCGGGAGCTGTACATCTGAGGCCGCCAGGAGCTCGCCGTCCGCGAGGAGCGCGTCAAGGCGGTCCTCGGCGAGCTGGGAGAGCCGCGCCCTCGGATCCGCCGCATCGGGGAGACAGAGGGGCTCAAGGCCCCTGAGCGGGTCGAGCACAGCGGCGATGAGCTCGCTGGGCCGGCAGGGACAGCGGAGCAGCGCGGCACGGCGCAGGGCCGCGGCCATGTGCGCGTCAGTCAGCTCGGTGGACGGGAGGTCAGGGGCGAGCTCGCGCAGGGTGTCGCGCACGAGCGCGTCGGTTGAAATCAGCCTCAAGTGCGCCTCCAAGGCCAGCCAGCGTACAGTGCGCCACGCGCAGCGGCCTCGCCTTCTACCACCGCCAGGGAATGCACCTCCAGCACCAGCAGGCGCACGACGGCCGCCGCGTCGCGCTGCCAGCGCTCACCCTGGACCCGCCGGGCGAGCTCCGCGATGTCGATGCCGCCCGAGGGCCGATAGCCGCCGAGGGCGCCCCCATAGTCCCCAGTCGCGACGCAGATTAGGGTCTCCATCTGAGCCGCGCCAGGGGCGTCACCGAGCAGATCCTGGACCTGCTGCCCCAGACGGTCACGCCGCGCGGCCCCGTGCAGGTCTCTCAGCTCCTGAGCCATCTGGGTCCAGGGAGGCTGCGCGACGAAGAGCCGGCCACTCCGAACCAGCGCAGACACCTGTGCCCGAAGCGGCCCCAGCTCCTCGAACGCCGTCGCGTCGGCCGACCACCATGCTCCGCGAAGGCCATCCTCGGCTCTCGGTGCGACCAGGGCGGCCACCATCGCGCCTACATTCCAATGACGCAATCTGCGCAGCCGACGCGCCTCGGCGGCCGCGCGACTCTTGAGCACCGCGGCGGCCTCCTCCAAGATCCGCATGGCCCGAGAAGCAGTGTGGAGATCGACGCAGTGCGCTTCGTCGGCCTGAGGAGCCTGCAACGCCGCGCGCAACCAGACGAGCGCCCCAAGCGATGCGTCCCAGATCACCCCCTGCTGCTTGTACCAGCCCCCGCGCTTCGCCGACACCAGCCGCCAGGGCGCGGCCGCGGGTACGATGCGCAGAGTCCCGGAGGAGCCCGTCGCCGCGTCGGGCGAGTCATCTACGAGCGCCCACCGGGACCCGTGGCTCACCCACCGTCGCGCGGTGTCATCGCCGCGCGAGAACTTGTAGGAGGACACTTCGCCAGCCTCTGCGACAAACCGCAGCGTCGCGCCTCCGCCCGTCTGTCCACGCAGCGGCAACTCCTCAACCATGTGTCCAAGCGTGTCTCGGACATGATCAGCGCTGACGGGCAGCGTGAGTTCGCGTTGAACCAGCGGCAAGTCGGGCCTGGGCAACGCCGAGTTGACTTGTAGTTCCAACTGGAGCGGCGCGCCCGCCGGACCATAGACCGCGACCCCGAGCTCTCCACGCAGGAGCTCGTCGAAGGTGGGCTCGGCGTCCAGCATCCGAACCAGCCAGGCCCCCAAGAAGTGGTCGGTCGCTCGGGGCCTCAGGGTTACGGCGATCTCGTCCTCGATCGCACCGTCGATGATGACGCGGAGCGTGTGCTCCCCCTCGGGGAGCGACTCATCGAGTTCAACAATCTGCAGGGTGCCAGCCGACAGGGCAAGGTTGACCTCATGGGCTGGCCGCTCCTCAACGACGAGGATGAGCCGGACGACCAGCGCCACTGGAGACCGCAGCGCGAGCCGGAGCGCCTGCCCCGGCCAGAGCTCAAGCTGAGCGTTTGACCGATCCGTCGAAGGCCGCCAGCCCGGTACAGCGTTGCCCGCCGGCCAGATCTGAAGCCGCCCGCCAGCTCGAACCTGCGCTTGCTCTCCGCCCAGCGCGCCCAGGGCGTCCCCGACCTGCCCTGCGGCGACGGTCAGCAGTGAGACCCGCACCCCCTCCGTGTCCGTATCCACAGCGGTCCATGGGCGCCTCGGCGGCGCGTCACCACCCTTCTGCACCCAGAGATAGGTTTCGCCTTCGAGCATGGAACGGGCTGGGCGGGCGATCTCGTCGCGCGCGACTCGGAGGAGGATAGGGAGTCGTGGGAGGCCGGCGCGCTCCCCGAGGAGCCGGATCACGCCGCGAGCTTGCTCCTCTCGGGGGTCAGTACGGGCTGCCAGTGTGGCGGCCCGTACATCGATGATCGGCCAGCGGGTGCCCCAGATCCGCACTGGGGCGCGCCAGCGAGGCAGGAGCAATGGGTCGGCCGGTCGTAGGGCGGGCTCGCCGCGGCCATCGCCTATCCCAATCCGATGTCGACGGAGCACGCGAAAGAGCGCCTCCCCGAGCCGATCGTCCTCTTGCTGGAGACCAAAGGGGCGCAGGCCGAGGAGCCAACCGCCGGTCTGATCTTGACGTGCCTCCAGCTCAAAGCCGACCCTGGGGCCGGGACTCTGTCCGCCGCTCCCCTCACGCCCATCGGCATGGCCCGAGCCGCCTCGCCCGTCCTGGCCACGGGTGCCCGACCGCGTGTAGGCCGCGCGCAGGTCTTCAAGCTGACGACGGTGCGGCGCCAGGAGCTCCGAAGTGATCCGTACGCGCAGCTCGTCGCTCATCCCGAGCTGCGCAGGCCCGGTCGGGTCCAGCAACAGCCGCACTGCTGCATCTACGACGAGGGCGTCTTCCAAGAAGCTGTCGAAGCGGGAGCTCGTCTCCACCCTTCGGGCCCGCAGCACCTCCGCGACGGTCCAGCGCTCGGAGTGGTGCCCGCGCAGCGCGGCAGAGACCTCGTGACTGCACCGAGCCAGGTTGAGGACGAGATGTCTCTGGAGATCCTTGGGAAGGAGCGCGTTTGAGATGGCCCAGGCGACGATGCGGAACTTGATGGCGAACCGGGAGGTCGGGCTCGGTCCTCCGACCACTCTCTGAAACCGCTGGTAGACCGTATACAGGTCCTCATTGGTGGGCCGTCCAGTCCGCCCCCACGCGCAGTCGGGCCCCCCGAGCCCAGCAAGAAACTCTCCCCAGTAGGTTCTGCCCCCCACGTAGCCGCAGAAGTGAAAGCCGATTTCGGCCCCATACGCCGCCCAGCAGCGCCAGGGGTCCCGCTCACCAGTAATCGTCACCCACCCCGGAGATCGGAGCATCACGACCGAGAGCGCGCGCCTCAGCTGCTCGCGCTCCAGGTCCGCCAGGCCATGCTCGATCGCGAACACCGGCACGTCGGTCTGGCGACGGGCACGCAGCTCGGCGTAGGTCCGCGTCAACCTCGCCTCGAACCGGTCCAGCAGCGCGCTCGCCTCCGCGAGCGACATCTCCTGTGCAGCGTTGTCCGAGCCGTCGATCACAGCCATAGAGCGACCACTTAACGTCGTAGCGTGCAGATGACCTGCAGGTTCGTTGAGCACGAACCACAGCTCTGCGGCGCCGCTCGCGCGCAGTCTCGAACCAGCGACCGCCTATGGCTCACGCTCATGAACAGGTAGGCCGCCTGCTGTACGAGGCGGGGGTTGTAGCCGTGGAGTCCAGGCTTGAGCTCCGACAGGTCTACCTCGCGAGCGAGCGCCAGTAGGAACGCGCGGCGGGCCTCGTAAGTGCCGTTCCCTGCGTACCCGACTGCGCGTAAGAAGAGGTCTACGTTGCTGTCTATGACTACGTACCGGGTCCAGTCCACCCCCTCCGACCAGGGAGCGAGACCAGGACTGAGATCGGGGTTGGTCAGCATCGACAGGTACATCGCAGAGATCTTGTCGCTGACCCTCCAGGCGCCCTGAAGCCAGCTCGTGAGCAGGTCCGCGACCTCGGCAGGATCCGCGCCCTGCGCGAGCGCCCTGCTCCGCAGCTCGCCGAGATCCCGTACCTCGTGTGCGCGCAGGTTCAGGGCGAGCGCGGTCGGGACCTTGCCGAAGTGGCCGTATCGCTTGAGCAGGACCGTGTGGCGCTTGAGCGCGCAGGGGACCTCTGGAGCGGCG
>CAZKWG010000313.1:0-8776 GCA_964556105.1 uncultured Enterobacterales bacterium
CGGGCGTGGGCGAAGTAGGGGTGCTTCGTGTCCGCGATGACGGCCGCGTAGTAGACGGTCGCCTTGGCGTTGTCGCCCGCAGCCTGCCAGCTCCGGCCGAGATGGTAGGTCGTCTCGACGATATCGGGCTTGACCTCGGCCAGCTCCTCGAGCATGCGGATCGCCCGGGTGAGATCGCCCGCCCGAAAGGCGGCCAGCGGCGCGGCCAGGTAATCGTATTCGGCTTTCATCGGTGTTCTCTCATGGGAAGAGGAGGTTTCCGGTGCTGTTTATCGCGCGGACGGGAGATCCTCCCATCCGCTGGCCGCCAGGTGTCCGAGCAGGTCATCCACGAGCCGGAGGGTGAGCCCCCAGATCAGCGTGCCGTCGAGCCGGACACAGGGTAGCTCCAAGGTCGAGCCCTCGTAATCATACAACAGGGTGCCTCTCCCCTCGCCGCTCCGTAGACGCTCCAGGGAGAACCAGTACACCTGAGCGACCTCGTGGTTCGGCCGCAGCGGCGGGTCGCGCGCGAGGCGATACACCCAGGTCTCGATCACCAGCGGAGGGCGCACCGTTCGGCGCGTGGGGGCGACGAGCTCGTCGAGCGCGCCGATGAGCTGCCCCTCGCCTGCCAGGTCGAGCCCGACCTCCTCCTGTGACTCGCGCTCGGCGGTGTGGCGACCGCTCGGGTCGACCGCCGCGGCGCGCCCGCCCGGAAAGGCCATGTGTCCGCTCCAGGGATCGCCCTGCCGCTCGCTGCGACGGATGAAGAGCAGATCCGGCCCTGGGCGGAAGACGGCGGCGACCGCGGCGCGCGGGACGAGTGGATCCTCGGTGGCGCGCACGGGCGCGCGGTCGCGGAGCTGAGCGGCGAGACGATCGAGCGGCATGCCCGGAAGGCTATCCCTGCGGCGGGGGTTGGTCAGGCGAGTTACGTGCGCGGGCTGAGGGTGCTGGACATGGACAGCGGACAGGAAGAGCCGAAGAACCGGCCGGATGCGGTCGCGGACGACTATGACGACGCGACCGACGATCGCGGCGCCGCGCGGCGCTTCGCGGACTGGATCTGGGACACCGTGAAGACCTGGGGGCCCGCGCTGCTGACGGTGCTGCTCATCCGTTCGGTCTTCGCGGAGCCCTTCCGCATCCCGTCGGGCTCGATGGTGCCCACGCTGCTCATCGGCGACCACATCGTGGTCACCAAGTCCTCCTATGGCTGGCGCATCCCGCTGACCCGCATCCCGCTGACCGAGCTCGAGGTGCCGGAGCGCGGCGACGTCGTCGTCTTCGTCTATCCGGGCTCCGACGAGGGCCAGATCTCCTACTGGGTCGACCTGCCCTTCCCCCGGCTCAGCACGCTGGACTACGTCAAGCGCGTGGTCGGCCTGCCTGGCGACACCATCGAGGTCAAGGACAACACCGTCTACCTGAACGGCGTGCCCCAGTCGCGCACCTCGGACGGGGACTTCAACTTCGTGGACGACCGCTGCCGCGAGAACCCCACGACCCTCTTCGAGGAGAAGCTGGGGGATCACTCCCACGCCGCGCTGGCCAGCGTGGTCTACGGCTTCCAGATGCGTGACTACGGGCCGGTGACCGTGCCCCAGGGCCACATCTTCGCCATGGGCGACAACCGCGACCACTCCAGCGACAGCCGCGTGTGGGGCTTCGTGCCCTTGCGAAACATCAAGGGCAAAGCGCAGTACGTCTGGCTGTCCTACGACCAGTGCACCCCGGGGATCCCCGTCTTCGGGACCTTCCGCAGCGGGCGCTTCGGCGAGCCCGTCCGGTAGCCACTCCTCGCCGGGGGCGAGGACCCGCTACTCGAAGGTGCCCTCGGGCAGCGGCTCGAGATCGTCCAGGGTGATCGTCTCGGCGACGATGCGGTCGTTGCTCGCCCGCACCAGCCGCGTCAGCTTCTGCAGGAGCTGCCACATCAGCTTGGCGGCGAGATCGCTGTCCTGCTTCATGAGCTGCAGGAAGCTGTTGCGGTCGATGACCAGGAACTGGCTGTCCTCCATCGCCGTCGCGTCCGCTGAGCGGTGCGGCGTGTCGAAGAAGGAGAGCTCGCCGAAGTAGTCCCCCGGCCGCAGCAGCGCCAGCTGGGTGTTGTTCTTCTGGATGCCGACGGTGCCTGACTGAATGAACCAGGCCTCGCGGCCGACGTCGCCTTCGCGGAAGATCCGCGTGCCGCTGGGCACGGTGCGCTGCTGGGCGACCTGGCAGATGCTCATCAGCTCGCGGTACGTGCAGAACTGGAAGAGATCCACCCGCCGCAGCACCTCCATGTGGGCGCGCACCGGCAGCACGAACTCGTCCGAGGCCGTCGCGTCGGCGCTGGCCACGACCACGGTGATGTTGTCGCGCCCGCCCCGCTGGTTGGCCAGATCCACCATCTTCTGGACCGCCTCGTCGCCCGAGTTGCTGGTCAGCAGAAAGGCCAGCTCCCGGTGGCCGATGTAGCGGTGCAGACCATCCGAGCAGAGGATGAGGCGGTCACCGCGGTCGAGCTCGAAGGTGAGCGAGTCCACCAGCACGGAGGGGAAGGCCCCGAGCGCGCGGGTGATGACGTTCTTGAAGCGCGCCTTCTTCGCCTCTTCGGGCGTGATCAGCCCCTCGCGCAGCTGCTGCTGCACCAGGCTGTGGTCCTCCGTGAGCTGGTGGGCCTCCGCGCCGCGCAGCAGGTAGATGCGGCTGTCGCCGACGTGGGCGATGAACGCCGTGGTGCCGATGACCATGAACGCGTCCATGGTCGTGCCCATGCGGCCGCCTTCGCCGGCGATGGCCGTAGACGCCTCGTGAATCTCCTCACAGGCGCGCTGAAAGGCCATCTCCAACATCGCGCGGACGCTGCCGCGCGCGGCCTCCGTCGGGTTGCGGCGGTAGAGGTCGAGCAGCTCGCGGTGCGAGGCGACGGTCTCCTTGAGCACGTTGCAGGCGAGGCCGCTGGCGACGTCGCCGCGCTGGAAGCCGCCCATGCCGTCCGCCACGGCCACCAGGCCGAGATCGGGGGCCAGCAGGTAGCTGTCCTCGTTGACTTTACGTGTCTGCCCAACATCGGTCGCCGCCCAGGACTGGAGCTGCATGCGTCTCTCCTGCTCCCCTGCGCTGGGAGCCGCTCATCGGAACTGCCCGGGCAGCATATTGCATGTTGGCCGCGGGGGCTATGATGCAGGCGGAGGTCGAGCCCATGCGCGCACGTCGCTGGCTGGTCGCGTTCGAGGTCCTGTGCCTGGTGGCCTGGGCCGCGCTGGCGGTCGGCTTCGTCGCCAGCAAGCAGGACGAGGAGGGCCCGGCGCGCCTGGACGTCGCCGCCCTGGCGACCGGGCCGGCCGAGGAGCGCTGGAACGGGATCTTCTACCAGGAGAGCCACGTCGGCTACTCGGTCAGCCGCGTCAGCCCCGCGCTCGAGGGCGGGACCCTCTACGAGGGGCGCTCCCAGCTCTCGCTGGCGACCTTCGGCAAGCTCCAGCGCATCGTCACGGCCAGCGCCGCCCTGGTCGACCGCGACGGCGCCCTGCGCAGCTTCGACTTCTTCCTGGCCAGCGACCAGGTGCGCCTCTCCGCCCGCGGCGAGGTGCGCGGCGACGAGATCATCATCGACGTCAGCCAGGCGGGCGAGACCCGACAGATCAACTTCCCGATCACGCGCCCGCCGCAGGTCAGCCTCTCGTTGGAGTCCGCCATCCGCCGCACCCCGCTCGCGGTCGGCGGACGCTTCACCGTCCCCTACTTCGACCCCGTCACGCTCGCCGAGGGCGAGATGGAGTTCCGGGTCACTGACGTCACGGTGCTGGAGAACGGCGAGGAGGCGTACTGGCTCGAGACGCGCTTCCATGACGTCCTCGCCCGCGCGCTGGTCCTCCCCACCGGCGAGACGATCCGGCAGGAGGGCGCGCTCGGGCTGTCCATCGTCCGCATGACCGAGGCGGAGGCGAAGGCCATCCCGGCGAACCAGGAGCCGGTGGACCTCATCGCCCTCTCCGCCGTGAAGCTGAAGGGGAACCTGCCGCGCGCCCGCGAGCTTCGGCAGCTCACCGTGCGCGTGAGCGGCGTGGAGCTGTCGAAGCTCCCCTCCTGGGGTCCGCTCCAGTCGCGCGACGGCGACCTGGTCCAGGTGGACGTCCCGCTGTGGGAGGAGCTGCCGCACCTCCCCGTCACCGACCCGAGCGAGCCCGCCTGGCTCGAGGCGACGATGACCCTGCCCACCCAGCACCCGGAGATCGTCGAGCAGGCCGCGCTCATCGTCGGCGACGCCCCTGACCGCCTGGAGGCCGTGCGCCGCCTGAACACCTGGGTGTACCGCAACGTGGACAAGGTCCCGGTCATGGGCGTACCCAACGGGCTCGAGGTCCTGCGCGCGCGCCAGGGCGACTGCAACGAGCACACCGCCCTCTTCGTCTCGCTCGCCCGCGCCGCCGGCATCCCAGCGCGCATCGCCGCCGGCGTCGTCTACTCGGATCGCGTCACCGACAGGGGGGCGTTCTACTACCACGCCTGGCCCGAGGTGCGCCTGGGCGGCCCCACCGACTGGGTGCCCGTGGACCCGACCTTCGGCCAGGCCCCGGCGGACGCCACGCACATCAAGCTGGTGGAGGGCGATCTCGACCGCCAGGTCGAGATCATGGGCTATCTGGGCAAGCTCGGCCTGGAGGTCGTCGACGCGCGGTGAGCCGCCGAACGCCGGAGCTCAGCTCTGGCTCTCGGTCTCACCGGAGGCGGTCGCGGCGAAGGTGCCGAAGTCACGGCGCCCCATCCACTCCGGGAAGCCCTCGCCCATGTTGCGACCCGCCCAGTTCTTGCTGATGCGCGCGACGAAGAAGGAGTCGTTCGGCCCCAGGTGCTGCTTCAGGTAGTCGCGGATCTGCGGCGCGTTGGCCTTGGACTCGACCAGCCAGACGCCAGGCATGCGGCGCGACCAGTTGCCGAGCTTCTTGATGGCGTTCTCGAGGTTCGTGCTTGCAGCCGGATCCGTGGAGCGGAGCTGGTAGGTCAGCATGTACATCATCGGGGTCGGTTCCTGCGTGAATGGGTGACGCTCAACATAGCCCATCCTGACGCCCTCTGCCGCCCTTCGGGGAGGGCTCAGGCGTCCCGTGCGGCCCGGAAGCCCTGGTGGCCGGTGCTGCTGTCCGGCGTGTTCGCGTTCCGCGCGGCCACCCGATAGCGGAAGCAGTAGGAGGCGTGGCAGAGGTAGGAGCCGCCGCGGGTGGCCCGCCGCTCCTCACGCCCGGCGCGCGGGCCGGAGATCGGGTCGGCGCACCACTCCCAGACGTTGCCGACGACGTTGTAGAGCCCGAATCCGTTCGGCGCGAAGGCGTCCACCGGCGCCGTGCCCAGATACCCGTCCTCTCCGGAATTGTGTTCAGGGAAGGTACCCTGCCAGATGTTGCACTGGTGCTTCCCGTCCCGCAGCAGCAGGTCTCCCCAGGGATAGCGCGCCTGCACCAGCCCGCCGCGCGCCGCGTACTCCCACTCGGCCTCGCTGGGCAGGCGCAGGCCCGCCCAGGCGCACCAGGCCATCGCGTCGTGCCAGCTCACATGGACCACGGGATGATCCATCCGCTCGGCGACGCTGGAGCCCGGGCCCTCCGGATGCCGCCAGCTCGCGCCGCGCGTCGCGCGCCACCACGGCGCCCCGACCACCTCGGGCTGACGCGGGCTGTCCAGGGGGAGCATCCCACGAAACACGAAGGACCAGCCGTCCCGCTCGGCCTGCGTGCGGTGTCCCGTCTGCGCGACGAACTCGGCGAAGCGGGCGTTGGTCACGGCGAAGGGGTCGATCCAGAAGGGGGCGACGCGTCGCAGGCGCACGGGCCGCTCGCCGTCCGCCTCGTAGCCGAGCGGGTCCTCCGTCCCCATGAGGAAGCTGCCTCCGGGGAGGAGGATCATCCCCGCCGTGTCCCCCGCCTGAGCGCCGCTGGGGTCGGCCGCAGACCACGGGAGCGCGCCCGCTCCGGCGCGCGAGGGCGTGCAGCAGCCGCTCATCGACGCCTTCTGGGCGAGGCCGCCCCCCGCCAGCCGAGGTCCAGCCGGGCGTCGAGCTCGGCCAGCAGCGCCGGGTCCGCCGTGCGCTTCAGGTTCACGGTCTCCAGCGGATCGTTCGTGTGATCGTAGAGCTCCACGGCCACGACCTCGTCCGTCTCCAGCTTGTTCCAGCGTGTGTATCTCCACTCTGGCGTGCGCAGCGTGCGCCCCATGACGCCCCGGCGGAGATATTGCCAGAAGACCGCGGACTTCCACGGGTGATCCTCCGAGGCGATCAGCCGCAGCATGCTCTCCCCCTCGAGGGTGTCGATGGGATCGAGGTTGGCGACGTCGCACAGCGTGGGGAAGAGGTCGACCAGCTCGACCAGCTTCTCCACCCGGCGGCCGGCGTGCTCGCCGTCGGGCATGCGCAGGATCAGCGGCGCGTGGGCAGCCATGTCGAAGCAGGAGTGTTTGCCCCACAGGCCGTGATCGCCGAGGTGCATCCCGTGATCGCCGAGGAGGGCGACGACCGTGTCTCGCCCGAGCCCGCTCGCGTCGAGCCCGTCCATCAGCTGCCCGACCAGCGCGTCCGCGTAGGACACGGCGGCGTGGTAGCCGTGCAGCAGCCGGCGAAGATCAGCCTCGGAGCGCGTCCCGTCCAGCGGCATGTCGGTGTAGCCGCCCGACTTGTGGTTGGGCGCGGCGATGGAGGGGCAGCCCTTGGGCAGGGTCCTGGGCTCCGGCAGGGGCAGGCTCGCGGGATCGTAGAGATCCCAGTATCGACGCGGCACGTTGAACGGCATGTGCGGTCTGTGCAGACCGACGGCCAGAAAGAGCGGCCCCGCCTGCGGACGACTCAGCTCGGCGAGGGCCTGGGCGACGATCTGCCCGTCCCCGTAGGCCTCGTCCGGGACATCCGGCGCCTCGCCGCTTGGGCCCCGCCGCCCATCGCCGCCGCGGTGTCGTTTGCTCCGGCGCACGATCTCCAGGGAGGCGGGGTCGAGGTAGTCGTCCATATGCTTGACGTCGTCCCTGGGGGGCTCGCTCCATGCCTCGGCGTCCTCGAGGATCCCGTGGTGGAAGACCTTGCCGAGCGCGATGGTGCGGTAGCCGTTCTGCCGGAAGTACCTCGGCATGCTCATGGCCTGCGGAGCGCGCTCCATGAGCCTGTCCTTCAGCTCGTAGACCCCGGTGGTGTCCGGCCGCAGGCCGCTGAGGAAGCAGCCGCGCGAGGGCGTGCAGAGGGCCACCTGAGCGCGCGCCCGCTCGAAGAGCACGCCGTCGCGCGCCAGGGCGTCGATGTTCGGGCTGACGACGTGGGAGAGCCCGTAGCAGCCGAGCTGGGGGCGCAGGTCGTCGAGGATGATCATCAGCACGTTCGGTCGCCGGGCGCGGCGCCGATGGGAGAGGCCCCCGCCGTAGGCCGTCGTCCCGAAGGCGGCGAGCGCGCCGATGAGCTGTCTACGGTTCAACACGGCAGCCTCCAATGCGCGTTCGACCCCGGAGATCCCCGGGCCACGTCACGCGAACGATTGAGGATGTTCTCTTCATACCGGCGCGCGTCTGGGATTGAAACCGCGGGCAGCCCCTCTTGACGCAAGCTCGACAGCCGGCGCCGCGCCGGACAGGGAGGACCCGCCGCTGGAAGGCCCCCGGCCAGCGCGATAGCGGGATCCGATGAACATCCTCATCACAGGCGCGTCGCGCGGCATCGGCCGGGCCATCGCGGTGCGGCTGGCCGCCCCCGGCCACCGGATCGTCATCAACTACCTGCGCAACGAGGCCGAGGCGCAGAAGACCGCCGAGCGGGTCGCCGCCGCCGGGGCCGAGCCGATCCTCGTGCAGGCCGACGTCCGCTCCGAGGACGATCTCAAGCGGCTGGCCGCGAGCCTGCCCAGCGTGGACGTGCTCGTCCACAACGCCGCCCTCGGCGTGCTCAAGGCGGCGATGGAGATCCGCCGGAACCAGTGGGATCTCACGATGGAGACCTCGCTTCGGCCCTTCTGGCTGCTCACCAAGCTGGCGCCGCTGGTGGACGGCGCCAACATCATCGGCCTCTCCTCGCTGGGATCACGGCAGTACACGCCGGGCTACGCCGCGATGGGCGCCGCGAAGGCCGGCGTCGAGGCGCTCACCCGCCAGCTCGCCGTCGAGCTCGCCCCGCGCCGCATCCGCGTGAACACCGTCTGCGGCGGTCTGGTCGAGACCGACACCCTCCAGTACTTCCCGCAGAAGGAGGCGCTGGTCTCCTGGGCCGCCGGCGCCACGCCGCTGGGCCGCGTCGGCCAGCCCGAAGACATCGCCGGCGCCGTCGCCCTGCTGCTCTCCCCCGACGCCGCCTGGATCACCGGCCAGGTGCTGGTCGTGGACGGCGGGCTGTCCTTGATGTGAGGCGCCCGCGCCTCAGGCCGGCAGCAGGCCCTCGATCTGGAAGACCTGGCGCAGCGCGGTGACCGGCATGTTGCCGGCCCCCAGCACGATCTCGTGGAAGCGCCGGTCCAGGTCGAGGCCGTCGAGCCGCCCCGCCTGCGCCGCCGCGACGTCGCGCTTGAGCGCCCACATCGCGTGGTTGCCCGCCAGATAGCTGAGCGGGTAGCCGCGCTCGCGTGAGTACCAGTTCAGCTCCGCCTGCACGCGGCCGGCGGTGAAGCCGGTCACGGCCTGCAGCAGGTTGCCCGCGGCGACGAAGGGATCGGCGCTGGAGAGATCTACATCGACCCCGACATCGAGAAACTGGCGATCCCCGGTCATGAAGAAGAGGTCGATGGCGACGCGCGCGCCGAGGCGGGCGATGTCGCGCTTGGCGATGAAGCGCACCTCGTCC
>CAZKWG010000314.1:0-8746 GCA_964556105.1 uncultured Enterobacterales bacterium
GGGCTCCTCCACCTCGCGGAGCTGCGGGGCGCGGAGCAGGGGGCTCGCGCCGAGGCCGCGCGGCGGGGCGGGCCGGGGGGGCCGTAGTCGCGCCTCGGGGGGTGGGGGTGTGTCTTTTGACACAGATCCCGGCGCGCGGGGCGGGGGCTCGGCGCGGGTGGAGGGCGGTCGTCGCTCGGCGGCAGGCGGCCGCGGCGGAGGGGGAGCGCCCGGCGGTCGGGCGGTGACCGGCGCCTCCTCCTCTTCCAGAGGTCTGGGAGCCTGCGGCATCTGCAGGAGCACGCGCTCGGCGCCGAGCTGCGCCTGCTCCACCCCGCCGCGCCCGCGCTCGGGCCCGAGCGGCCTCGGCTCTCCCCCGCGCTGAGCCCGCGCGAGCGGGGCGCTGAGGTCGGGCGTCGGGGCGAGCAGTTCGCCGGCGCGGCGCAGGGTCGGGGCCTCAGCGCGATCCTCGCGCGGCACGGCGGCCCGGTACAGCGCCTCGGCGGGGGTGAGGTCGCTGAGCTCCGGCGCGGGCGGGGCCGTCCATTTTGGACGGGGCGAAGATCCGCGCTCCAAGGGCGGTGTCGCGGGATCGGCGCTCGGGCGCTCCCGCGGGGCGCTGGGGCGAGCCTCGGGCGCCGCGGCGCGCTCCGGCCTCGGCGCCTCCGCCGGGCGAGGGGGCGCCGGGGGGGCCTGGCGGGCGCTCGGCTCGACCGGCTCGCGCGGGGGCGTCGGGGGTCGGAGCTGGGGAGGGGGCTGGACCGGGGTGGGCTCGCGTCGCTCGTCCCGCGGCGCGGGGACGAGGACGGGCTCGTCTCGGCGTGCCTCGTCTCGGCGCGGCTCGTCGCGGCGCGGCTCGTCTCGGCGTGCCTCGTCGCGGCGCGGCGCGTCTCGGCGTGCCTCATCGCGGCGCGGCGCGTCCTCGCGGGTCGGCGCGCGCGGCGCCTCGGGGCGCTCCTCGGGTCGCGCGGGGGCGCGGGCGCCACGCTCGGGCGCGGGCTCGGTTCGAGCCGGTCGCAGGGGCGGCGCGGCGCGCTCCAGCGGGATGGGCGTCCGGCCGGTCCGCTCGACCTGCTCGGGCGCGCGTTGGGCCGGGCGCTGCAGGTCCACGACGCGCACGGGGCCGCGCAGGGGGCTGCTGATCCCGCCGTCGCGTCGCGTGGGGGCCGCCTTCGGCTTGGGCACGAACCAGACGTGGCCGGGCGCCTGCTCGGGCGCGGGCTCGGCCTCCGGGAGGAGCAGGCTGCGCCAGCCCTGGAGGAAGGTGAGGCCGCCCATGGCCTGCCACCAGAGCAGGCCCTGGCTGGCGCTCCACAGCGAGCCCGCCCAGAGCGAGCTGCGCCACAAGGATTCACCCTCGGCGCCTCCCAGCTTCGGACCCCGCAGATCGGGCCCTCGCCAGCGCAGCCGGCCCAGACGGAGGCGCGGCGCGAGCAGCGGGCTCGGCCAGCGCACCGCGGGAGCCTCGGGCTGGCTCATCGCCCGACCCTCCGCAGGCTCTCGACGCGAGCCTCCTCACGCTCCTGCTCGAGGAGAAAGCGCGCCAGCGCGGCGACCAGACGCTTGCGCGACTCGCCTTCCAGCAGCGGGCCACCCTGGGTGAGCGCGGCTTCCACCTCGGGAGGGAGGGGCGCCCGAAGGCTCATCCTTTACCCCCACCCGGTGGCGGCGGCGGTCCGCCCGCCCCAGGCTCGGCGTCGCCACCCGGGCCCGGCCAGTAGGACACGCGCTCCTCGGGGAAGGGGGACCAGAGATCGGAGAGGCGCCGCAGCCCCGCCAGGCCGATCACGCCCAGCACGGCCAGCGCGCCGAGGAAGAGGCCGTGGCGCGAGGCGCGCTGGGCCTCGGAGGCCTGCGCCCAGGTGGGCTCCTGAAAGCCAGGGAGGGCGATGGGCTTTCGCCCGAAGAGCAGGCCCGTGGTGTAGCCCCAGGCGCGCAGCCCGAAGGGCTTCCCGGCCAGCCCCTCGCTGAGCGTGAGCCAGGTGGGGCTGTCGCGTTTGCCGCCCTCGGGGAGCTGAACGAAGAGCATCTCGGGGTTGTTCAGGATGAAGCCGACGCCGTCCTGGATGCCCGCGCCAGCGATGGGCAGGGGGGTGACGGGGTTGCCGAGGTGCAGGCGGCGCAGGGCCTCGACGATCTGCCAGTTCGGGATGATCAGCACCGTATAACGCCCAGGATCGGCCGCCGTACCGGTGGTGGGGTACTGGTAGGGGACGCTGGCCAGCAGGTCCTTGATGCCGCGCTCCTCCCCCTCGCGCTCGGGCTCGGAGAAGAGGGGCTCGTCGATGAGCAGCTTCTGGTCGCCGTAGCGCAGGCTGACGCGGACGTCCTGATCGCGCTCGCCGGGGCCGACGCTGACCTCGAGGTCGGTGCGCGAGCGCAGCGCGCTGGGCGCGGGGGCGCCGGCGAGGTTGGAGAGCCGAAGGGGCAGGCTGCGGGGCATGCTCAGCTCGACGGCGCCGCCCTTCTCGAAGTCATTGCACCAGCGGAGCGAGGCGCCCCAGATGTCGGAGGGCACCAGGTCCAGGCTGCCGTCGCCCTTGGTGCCGCCCGAGGTGGCGGCGTCGAGGCCGGGGGCGCGCACCAGGCAGGCGTCGGGGGGGCCGAGCAGGGAGGGGACGGCGTCGCGCTGGCCGCCGAAGTACTTGCGGTCGGGCAGGCCGTCTTCCGGGGTGAGCGGCGCGGTGGGGTCGCGGCCCGCGCCCAGATAGCTGGCCTCCGACGCCTCGGTGTCCGGCGGGTCCAGCAGGAAGGCCTGGCGCAGCCCGGTCTCGTCGCCGCCGATCCAGCCGCGCCCGACCTTGTGCTCCATGCACAGCTCCATCTCGAGCTGCGTGCGCACGAGCTGCTTGTAGCGGAGCCCGCCCTCGCCCTGGATGGAGACGGTGAGCGTGCGCGGCATCAGGGCCGGCTCGAGGCGCAGAGAGGGCTGGTCCTTGCCCAGCGAGACGCGCACGTCGTCGCGGGTGAGCGGCGGGGCGTCTCCGGCGGCCTCGAGCAGGATCACCAGCGCGGGGGCGAGGCCGGCCGAGAACGCCTCCGCCTCGAAGACGCCGAGCCCGTCGGGGGCCTTGGCCACGCCGCAGGAGCCGGACATCCCCGGCGCCGCGACCCAGACATAGGACGAGCTGGGGGGCTTGCCGGCCAGGGCGTCCTGGGCCGCGCCCATCCCGCCGAGCGCCGCGCTGTCGTAGACGCCGACCAGGTTCCAGGTGACGTCGGCCGCGAGGGTCGCGCCGGGAGCCAGCAGAAGGCCCAGGCAGGCCGCACGCGCAAAATTGAGGGATGAGGCCACGTCTACCCCGCCTTCACGTAGTCTTCGAGCTGCGGCGGCCGGAAGGCGGCCGCGTCCAGATGCGAATAGAGGGCGTCGCCGATCTCGACCTCGTAGGCCCGCACCACGCCCTCGGCGCCGATGACGATGACGTCCCCGTCGCGCAGCGTGGCCGAGTCCACCGTGTTGTCGATGACCTGAACCGACTGCTCGGGGACGTCATCGTCCCAGGCGTAGGTCGCCACGCGCTTGCGCCGGGTCACGCCCGGCGGAAGGTAGGGGCGCAGGATCACCATTCGACGCACCTGCCCCTCACTTCCTTCGAGCTGAACGGTGTCCTCGTCCCCTTTGAGGGTGACGGTCACGACCTCGCCCTGAGTGCCGCGCGTGATGGGATCAGGCTCGAAGCGGGCCTCTCCCCAGATGTGCAGGGCCAGGGGCGGGGGCGGACGGGTCCAGAGCGGGCGGATCGGATCGTCGAGGTCGGCGATGCGGGCGCCGCGCACGGGGACCAGCCAGGGGTGGACCACGCGGATGCGTTTGGTCTGCAGCGGGTTGAAGCGCAGGGCGCCCTCGGGCGGCTGGTCGAAGGGGTTCGCCGCGTCCTTGGCCACGGGGTCATCGCCGCTGGTCGGGACGACCTCGTGCAGCAGCACGGTGCGGGCGATGGGGTCGGGCTTCGGCCAGACCAGGGCTGCCCAGACCAGGACGTGCAGCGAGCCGACATAGGCCTGGTTGAAGTCCAGCCCGCCCAGCGGCCCGAAGAGCAGGTGCAGCAGGAAGAGGCCGACGCTGGGGCCCAGGAAGGCCAGCAGGTAGGGGAAGAGATCGGCCTTGTAGGGGCGCCCGTCGCGGAAGCCGGCGGCCTTGCGCTGGTTCATGTTGCGGACGCGGCCCGCGACCAGGCCGGCGCCGAGGAAGCACAGCCCCATCAGACCGGAGGAGGCGGCCTCAGAGGCGTAAGGCATCCCGTCCACGCTGCTGGCCAGCCCCAGCCAGCCGGCGAAGGCGGGGAAGGAGATGGCGAAGAAGGTCCAGAGGAGCCAGGGCGCGCGGCCGGGCGGGGCCCAGGCGGTCTCACCGTCCTCGCGACCGATGGCCAGCACCGTCGTGATGGCCAGCACGCCGACGGCGGCGCCGATGGCCCAGAGCGCCTGGCGGGTGGCGCCGGCCTGATAGGCGGCGGCGAGCACGGCCGGCGCGAGGATGATCGCGACCTTGCGCAGCCAGCGACCCATGGTGCTGCGACGCGGGTTGAGCATCGGGTGCGAGCCCGCGCCCAGCTCCCGCCCGCGCAGGAGCAGGGCGAGGGCGAGCGTCGCGCACATCCAGGGGACCAGGTCGTCGCGCGCGGCGAGGTGGCCCACCGGGACCATCGGCCAGAGGACCAGGCCCACCACCCAGAGCGCGAGCAGGTCGGCGCTCTCCGCCACGGCGTCGGTGATAGCCCGACGAGCACGCTGGATCATCACTCCCCTCCCGCGTCGGCCTGGGCGGTGCTGCCCTGGGCGAACTGTCGGATGGCGCGCTCCATGTTGGTCCGCGCGGTGTTCACGCCCTGGCGGCAGGGCGCGTCGAACTGCGCCATCTCGCGCTGCAGGCTCAGGTAGGGCTGAATGGGGGCGCACCAGGGCTGCGCCTCGGCCACCTTCAGCGGCTTGTCGTTGGCCAGCCGCTCGATCTCGGTGGACCACTTGAGCAGCCACTCGTAGCGCTCGGTCTTCGGGTCGCCCATGATGCCGAGGGCGACGCTGGAGAAGCACTGGGTGGCGACGTGGCCGCAGCGCCCGACGCTCCAGCCAGAGCCGGAGCTGGAGCGCATCATGCCGGCGATGGCGTCGGCCGCCAGACCGTCGGCGCCGCCGGCGATGCGGCTGCCGGTGGTGGTCTCGCCGGCCCACTGCACGGGCGACTTGCCGCCGACCAGGAAGCCCGCTTCGCCCTCGGGGAAGTAGTTCTGGGCGACGAGGTTGAAGGCGCAGACCTGGCTGGCCTCTGGCGTGCGCCAGCCGGTGGCGGGCAGCCCGTGCCAGGGGACGCGCAGCTCGTCGAAGGAGCCGCGGCCGCTGCTGACGCCCTCGATCGGCGGGTCGTTGTCGTAGCACATGGCCAGATCGAGGTCGCGGGTGACCCAGCGCTCCTCCTCGGGCGTGGTGGCGACGCGGAAGATGGTCGCGCAGACCTGGCCGCAGAGCTGCTGCTCCTCGCTCGGCCAGCCCTCGGGGTCGAGGTCGGCCAGCAGCGGGTGGACGGGCTCGTAGCCGATGATCCGCTTGCGAACGACCTCCCAGCACACGCCGGCGTTCAGGCCCTCCTCGAAGGAGAGCAGGGCGGCGTCGAGCTGAAGCTGGCGTTGTACGCCGCCGCCGTTCAGGCTGTAGGTGCTCGGCACCGGCAGCGTGAGGTCCCAGCGGGTGGAGACCGCGCGGCCCGTGCTCATCGGCATCACGCCGTTCAAGGTCAGGTGGCACTGCCAGAGCGGCGCGTCCGTCTTGACCTTCGGGTTCTGGATCTCGCCGCCCAGCCCGAAGCGCGCGTTCACGTAGCGCGCGAGCAGGCCCTGGCCCGAGGCGGGCACGTCGCCGCCCATCTTCTTCCAGATCTTCTTCTCCGTCAGGTCCTCGTCGGTGCGGTCCACCTCGCCGCAGAGGCCGGCGTAGCGATCGGCCGCGAGGCCCGCGTGAACGCCCTCTTCGAAGCAGCGCACGCTGTCGCCGCTCTGGCCCTGGGCCGCCACGCCGACCATGAGCCGGCGCAGCGAGGCCGCCGAGCTCTCCCGCTGGCCGCCAGCGAAGCGGTCGTCGCGGTTGTAGGGCGCGCCGATGTGCGAGGCGAAGACGGCGCCTTCGACGCGGCTCTCTGTCCGCGTGCGGTAGGTCTTGCACGCCTTCTCCAGCGTGCCGACCAGGTCGCGCAGGCTGGCGATGGAGAGCGCCTCGTCGGTGAGGAAACGTTCGGGGTCGGCCACCAGCATCCCGCCGCCGCGGCCGAGGGGCTGGGCGTAGGGGTAGGGGTGGCCGAGCACGTTGAAGCAGGCCTGCGCCGCCGCGAGATGGCCGAAGTTGTAGGTGGCCTCGCGCTCGACGCGGTTGCCCTCCCAGCCGTCCTGCGAGCGGTCCAGGAGCCCGCACCAGGCGGCCTGCAGGTCCTCGTTGGAGACCGTGGTGCTCTCCTGGCTTCCGTCGTCTCCGCACCAGGGATCATCGGGGAAGGTCTCGCCCGTCGAGGACAGGCGCGCGACCTGGCAGCGCAGCTCCTCGACGAACTTCTGGTGATCGGCCGAGCAGACCGACATCGCCGGCTGGGCTGCCGGCGTGGGCGGCTTCTGCGAGGGCTGCGGGTTCGGCTCCGCGGCGATGCGCACGCCGACGGCCAGCCCGCCGACCAGGGTGAGGACGGCCGCCATCGAGGCGAAGGCGCGGACCACCTGCCCGATCCACTTGGTCTGGACCACACGATCCGAGAGCGCGCCCGGGATGATCTCCGCGGCGCGCTGCGGCCAGAGGTCCAGCGTGCGGGTGAGCCAGCCGGCCTGGGGAAAGCCCGCTCGCCCGCCAGGGAGCTGGAGGGGCGGCCCGAGGGCGGGCGTGTCCTCCAGCGCCTGCTGGGCATCCTGATCGTTGGTGCCCGCGACGAGGGCCAGCCAGTCCTCGAGCAGCACCGAGGGCGCGCGCGGCGCCTGGCTGAGCAGGGCCGGCGGTATCAGCGTGGTGTGGCCGCGGTGCAGGGAGCGGTCGTAGGTGAGCGTCCCGCGGACGATGGTGATCAGCGAGCGGCGCGCCGGAACGCCGGCGTGCGGGTCCTCGCGCTCCTCCTTGACCTCGACGACGACGGGCTTCGTGTCGAAGGTGCGGCCGGGGCTGGTGGTCTCGAGCCAGTTCTCGTCGTCGCTGCGGCGCCCGCGCTGCTCGGCCCGCGCCCGCCCGAAGACGCCGGGCGGCGGGTTGGCGCTGCGCATGGCGAGGTCCGCCGGCCACTCCAGCACGACGATCGGCCGCCAGGTGCCCTTGCCGTCGTCGTTGACCGTGAGGTTCTTCCACCAGACCTCTTCGGTGGCGGCGTCCAGCAGGCCGCCGGCGTAGGGCGGGTGCCGATCCGGCGCGCCGGGCGTGCCGTCATCGAACCAGGTGGGGGCGAAGGTCACCCAGAAGCCCGCGATCCGCGCCCGGCCCTCGTCCTCGGCGAGGAGGACGTAGAGGCCCGGCTGCTCGCCTGTGGCGGGCTGGGCGAGCAGCTCCGCGCTCCGGTCTTCGCGCAGCTTGCGCTGCACCGAGGCGAGCGCCTCGCGACCCCGGGCCAGGACGGCGCCGGTGTCGAAGGCGAAAGGTCCTGTCAGAACGTAGCTCAACGCTGCCTCCGCCACCGGTATCCGAGCGAGACCAGGGCCAGCCCGACCAGCATCAGCCCGCTCGGGTCCACGCCCGAGGTGCGCGGCTTCGCCGTCGTGCTGCAGCCGCCCTGCGTGCAGGGGCTCTCGCTCCCGCCGCCGCAGCCAGAGCCCTGGCCGACGAAGCAGCGGGCGCAGGCCGGCTCCGCGCAGTCGGTCAGCCCGTTGCAGTTGTTGTCGATGCCATCCAGGCACAGGCTGCAGTCGCCTGGCGCGCTGGGGTCGAGGTACTGGCCGAGCAGGTCGTCCGGCCCCTCCACCTTGCCGCGGTTGGCCAGGTTCTCCCCGTCGGCGCAGTCGCCGCCCACGTCCTGCGAGATGACCTCGTCGAGGGTCCGCGTGCCGGGATCCGGGTCACCCCAGCAGCCGGCGAAGACCCCTTCCAGCATCGCCTCGGGGTTGAAGCGGGTCAGCTCCTTCCACCAGCGCTTGTCCTTCGCGAGCAGGCTCTCGGGATCGGCGTTGAGGAAGTTGCCGCTCTCCAGCGTCCCGGCCGGGTAGGGCGTCACGAAGTCTTCGGGGGCCGTCAGGTCGCCGCAGCCATAGGTGCCGTCCAGGCGGAAGCACTCCCACTGCACGACCAGCTCGCGGGCCTGGAGGATGCGGTCCTTCGTCCACACCGAGCGGGTGATCGCCTGCTCGACGTGGTCGCTGCACGCGGCCTCCTCGTCCAGCGCCGTCTGGATCTCCTCGTCGTAGAAGTCCAGGTCGGTGTCCGTGTCCAGCGTGAGCTTGACCACGGTGCACTGCCCCGTGACGCCCTCGCAGGAGCTCGGCCAGCTCGTCGCGACACCCTCCTCACGCTGCAGCCGGCACGCCTCGGCCTTCATGCACAGGTCGAGCCTGCTCTGCGTGCTGTCGGCCTCCACCGAGGCTTGCAGCGTCTCTTCACCGAGGACGGCGCTGAGGCGGTTGGCCAGGAAGCTGTCGCACTCGGGCGCCAGCGTCCGGGGCAGGATCAGCGGCAGGACGCCGACGTCCAGGTCCTCGGCCGCCATGGCCCGACCACGCGCCCAGGGGCGCCCGCTCCGGGTGGGGCGGGGCGACGGGGCGGCGTTGTCGCTGCCGCCGGTTTCGGCGGCCGCCGTGTCCGTGGATCCAGTCTC
>CAZKWG010000315.1:0-8741 GCA_964556105.1 uncultured Enterobacterales bacterium
ACCATGAAGTCGGCGATGGCGTCGCGGAAGGCGCGGCGGGACGCCTCCCACGAGTAGAACATGTGGCCGCCCTCGAAGTGCTGGATGACCAGGTTCTTCCTCAGGACCGGATCCAGACGCGCCTGGTTCAGCACCATGTGGGACCCGAAGTAGGGCGTCACGAGATCGTAGAGGCCGTGGGTCAGGAAGACCTGCAGACCTGGGTTGAGCGCCATCCCGTAGCGCAGATCGTCCGTAGCGCCGATCACCTGGTCGAAAGCGTGCTTCGGGGCGTCGATCTTCCACGCCTCGTTCAGCTGGCGGTTCAGCAGCACGTAGGGGCGCTCCGACGTCACGCCCAGCCCCTGGCGGACGTGGGCGTTGATGCCGGCGGTGAAGAGGCGGTCGATGGCCGCCAGCGAAGGGTCGGGCCCCTCGCCGCGCTCGCGGCTGGGGAAGGGGTCCACCGCGGTCATGGCCGCGTCGTAGAGCCCGCACACGCGCGCCTGCTCGCGGAGCAGCTCGCGGCAGAAGGTCGTGATGGAGACGCGCCCGCCGCGGGCTCGCACGATCGCCTCGGGCAGACCGAGCAGCCCCGCCAGCGCCTCCAGGGTCGCGTCGGCCGCGCCGGGCTCGGCGGCGTCGCCCGCCAGCAGGAGCGGGGCGAGCCGGTCCGTGGCGAAGCGCTCCGCCTCGGCGAGCACGATCGCGGGCTCGGTGCCCTGGGCGAAGGCGCGGGAGCGCCTATGGAAGACCGCCGCCGCCGCCATCGAGGGCAGCGTGGCCACCCAGCTCTGGACGTCGTAGTCCGAGGTCTGGAGCAGCGCGAACTCCAGGGCCGGCGAGATGAGGATCACGCCGTTCAAGCCGACGCCGAAGGACTCCTGAAGGCGGCGGGCCAGGCGGGCGGCGCGGTAGCCGCCATAGCTCTCGCCGGCGATGAAGATGGGCGAGGTCCAGCGCCCGAGCGCGCTGAGCGTGCGCTGGACGACCTCGCAGAGCACGTCCAGATCGCGCTCGAAGCCGTAGAAGGGGGCCTCGTGGTCCTCCAGCGCGTTCGGCTTGCGGGCGCCCGGGGCCTTGTCGCCGGGCTTCGCGTCGGGGTCGGGCAGCGCGCGGGAGAGGCCGGTGCCGACGGGGTCGATGAAGACGAGGTCGGTGAACGGCAGCCAGGTCTCGGCGTTGTCCGCGAGGCGCACAGGAGGCGGCGGCGGCGTGCCGTCGGGGCGGAAGACCACGCGCTGAGGGCCGACCGCCCCCAGGTGCAGGTAGGCGGAGGCCGCCCCCGGTCCTCCGTTGAAGACGAAGGTGACGGGCCGGCTCTCGTGGGATCTCCCCTCCAGCGTGTAGCTGACGGTGAAGACCTCGGCGATGGGGCGATCGTTGTCGCGCAGGACCACCCAGCCCGCCACCGCCTCGTAGGCCAGCGTGTGGCCGTCATCGAGCGCGACGGTGGCGCGGGACTCGGCGTGAGGAGGAGGGGAGTAGGACACGCGCACTCCCGTGGAGCGCTCTGAGTTCTCGGACACGGAAGGCCTCCACGACGATGACATCGTCCACAGCGGACTCGTAGGGCTTATCACGCAGGCAGAGGTGGCGAGTAGCGGGGCGCGTGGCGTATTTTCAGGCTATAGCCTCGCCGCCTCGACCGGAGGGTGACCATGCACCTCATGCTCCTCGTTTACCTGCTCGCCTGTCATCGCCGCGACAGCGAGCAGGAACAGGTGGAATCCGAGGGAGGAAGCGAAGAGAAGGACACCGGCGAGGCGCCGGTCGAGGACTCGGAGGCTCCGGAGGAGACCGGGGGCGAGACCGGGGGCGAGACCGGCGCGGTGCAGGAGACGGCCGAGCCCGACTCGGGCAAGCCGGTGCACTGGCCTGACGCCGTGCTGGCCGATCTCGCCGAGCTGAGCGACGGCGCCTGCCCGAACCTGGACGAGTCGGGAACCTCGAGCTTCCTCTCCAGCGGGACCGAGCGCACCGTCACCGTCCTGCTCCCGGAGCGGCGCTCGGAGGCCGCCTCCGTGGTCTTTTTCTTCCACGGGCTCACCACGCCGGACTACGGCGAGAGCCCGGGCGCCTACATGGCCGAGGCGATGTACCTGCAGGACGTCGCCGACGAGCTCGGCGCGGTGATCGTGCTGCCGGACGCGCCGCTGCGCGACCTCCTGGTCTACGAATTCTTCCTCTGGGACGTCGAGAACGTCACGGGCGACGATCTCGTGCTCTATGACGATCTGCGCACCTGTCTGGCCACCGAGCTGGACGTGAACCTGTCGAAGTTCTACGCGATGGGCTTCTCGGGCGGCGCGCTCTTCGCCACCGAGGTGCTGGCCCACCGGGCCGACACGCTCGCGGCGGCGATCGAGATCTCGGGCGGCGCGAACATCACCATCCCCTTCTACGACTACACGGTGGCCCCCTACAGCTCCGCGGCCTGGACGGTGCCCACCCTGGTCATCTCCGGCGGAGAGAGCGATGTCTGGCCGGACGAGTCCCTGGTCCTCATCGACTTCGAGGCCGCCAGCGACACGCTGACCGAAGCCCTCGTCGCCGACAGCCACCTCGTGGCCCGCTGCACCCACGACGACGGCCACACGATCACCTGGGACGGCTACAACCTCGCGATCGACTGGGTCGCCGCCCACACCTTCGGCGCGGCCTCTCCCTTCTCCGAAGAGGGAATCCCCGACGATCACGCGGACTGGTGCACGCTCTTCGGTCCGTGAGCTTCGCTGGTGCTCCGCTGGCCACTCGATTAGGAGGCTGGCGTCGCTCCGGCCTTCGCTGGAGACAGGAGGCGAACATGGCCGAGTGGGACAACGGAGACGGCGTCGAGGAGGAGTTCACCACGGTGACGCTGGTGGACGACGAGGGCAACGAGAAGGACTTCGTCATCGTCCATGTGCTGCCTTACCAGGGCGCGCAGTACGCGATCATGGAGCCGCTCGAGACCCTCGATGAGGACGAGGCGGAGATCGTCGCGATGAAGCTCGGGGTAGACGACGAGGGTGACGAGACCCTGCTGCCCCTCGAGGATGACGAGTACGATCGCGTCTTCGAGGCTTATCTCAAGCATCTTGACGAGGCTGGCGCCGACGCCTGAGGGCGCGACGAAGGCGCGCGGGGCCGTCCTGGGGTACGCTTCGGTATGGTCATCCCGCGCCCTCGCTCCGTGTCCTGCACCCTCTGCGGCGCGCGCTTCACGCTCGTCGTCTCCGCGATGATTCATCCGGCCGATGTGCTGTGCGACGCCTGCGTGCTCTCGCTGTGGGCGTCCGAGCAGCCCGACGAGGTCCTGATGGCCGAGTGCGCGGCGAAGGTCTCGCCGGATCTCGGCATGAGCCCGGATCTGGTCGCCGACGCCATCCTGGAGCGCGTCCGCGGGCTGCGTCAGATGGCCCGTGAGCGCCCGGAGGTGGAGTTCCTGCTTCGCCAGCGCGCCGGCGAGCGCCGCTGATCGGATGCTCTACCTGCTGATCTCCGCGGCGTTCGGTGGCACCTGTGATGCCTATGGCGGGCTCCAGGAGATCTCCACCTTCGACGTCATGCCTGAGCTGACGGAGTCCTCGGGCCTCGCCGTCTCGCGCACCCGAGGGGTGTACTACACGCACCAGGACTCCGGCAGCAACGCGCGGATCTACGCGTTCGCGGCGGACGGGAGCTCGCGCGGGACATCGACGGTCGAGGGCGGCGCCATGATCGACTGGGAGGACCTCTCGCTGGGGGCCTGTCACGACGATCCTGCGCAGGACTGCCTGTTTATCGGGGACGTCGGCGACAACGGGCGCCTCCGGGAGAGCGTTCAGGTCTACGAGGTGCGCGAGCCCACCAGCGACGGGGCGGCGCTCCCGGTGATCGCCACCTGGAACGTCGCCTATCCGGACCACCCGCGGGACTCCGAGGCGATCATGGTCCACCCGCTGAGCGGGGCCATCTACCTGGCGACCAAGGACTGGGAGGGGCACGAGGAGATCTTCCGCTTCCCCGAAGCCCCCACGGCCGAGGGCGAGACGGGCCTGCTCACGCTGGTCGCGGCCTTCGATCTGGTCACCGACAAGGACAAGCTGGTCACCGGGGCGGACTATGACCCGGAGGGCGAGCGCGTCGTCCTGCGCACCTACGCCAGCGTCATCGAGTGGAACGCCGACCCCTGCGACCCGGAGGCGGCCTGGGCCGGGGAGTACCGCGTCTGGCCGGTCTCTGGCGAGCTCCAGGGCGAGGCCGTGGCCTACGACCGCAGCTCGGGCGATCTGCTCACGACCTCGGAGGGCACGCCGATGCCGCTCAACCGCGTCCCCTGCCTCACGTTCGAGGAAGGCGACACGGCCTGCGGCCTGGACACGGGAGACGCCGCCGAGACCTCGGAGGTGGAGCCCCTGTCCCAGGACGAGGGCTGCGGCGGCTGCGGCGGCCAGAGCGCCTGGGTGCTGCTGCTGCCGCTGGGGCTCGGGGCTCGCCGTCGGCGCGAGCGCGGCGGGTGAAGCGGCGCTGGGTGGGCCACCTCGCCCGGGGGGTGATCGGCGCGCTCGCCTTGTCCGGCCTGGCGTGGACGGCGGTCTACGCCGCCTCGTTCCGTGAGCGCACCCCTCCCGCGGCCTGCGGCGCGTCTGTGCGCGTCATGTCGGCCAACCTGCTGATGGTCAACCCCGATCCGACGGCGCTGGCGCAGGAGATCCGCGCGGCGGACCCCGACATCCTCATGCTCCAGGAGCTCTCGCCCCGCTGGGTGGAGGCGCTCCAGGACGCCGGCGTCTGGGCGCGCTGGCCCTATGGCGAGGCGATCGCTCGCGAGGACTCCTTCGGCAGCGCGATCCGCTTCAAGCGGGCGCCCCTCTCCAGCAGCGTCTTCGAGCTGGACAGCCTGCCCCAGACCCGCGGGAGCGTCGCCATCGGCACCGGCGAGCTGGAGATCTGGAACATCCACATCCTGCCGCCGCGGACCTTCGCCTACTGGCGCGCCTACCGCTTCCAGGCCGATCTGCTGCTGGACGCCGCTCGCGAGCAGACCGGGCCCTTCCTGATGGGCGGTGACTTCAACTCCCCCGGCATGAGCCGCTTCGTCCGCCAGATGCGGGACGTGATGGACGACGCCTGGGATCTCGCCGGCGAGGGCCCCGGCCACACCTGGCCGAACGGCGTCTTCCCGCTGCCGCCGCTGCGCCTGGACCACCTCTACCTCTCGCGGGACCTCACGGTCAGCGAGATCTCCATCGGCGTCGGCGCTGGCTCCGACCATCGCCCGCTCCTCGCCACCCTGGCGCCACGGGCCGGCGGTCGCCTCTGCCCCTGAGGGCGCCGCTCACTCCTGGGCGGTCGGGGGCTCGTTGAACATCTGCTCGAAGACGCGGTAGTGTTCGCCGTCCATGCCCAGCGCGGCGTAGGTCGCCATGGCGCGGCTGTTCCGGCGATCCACGTACAGGCGAAGTCCCGCCGCGCCCGCGGCGCGCGCCTCGGCCAGGACAGCCTCGTGGAGCGCGCGATAAACGCCGATTCGGCGCCCTTCGGGCAGCACATAGACCGACTGGATCCACCACACCCAGGCGTCGCGCCAGTCGCTCCATTCGGTGGTGACCATGAGCTGGCCCAGCGGCGCGCCCTCGCGCTCGGCGATCCGGTAGAAGGCCCCGACCTCGCCGGAGAGCGCGCGGCGGACCCCCGCGCCGAGCACCACGAGGTCCAGCGCGAGCCCCTCGGTCTCCCGCGCCATCGCGGCGTTGAAGGCGGTGATCATCGGAGCGTCGGCGAGGGTGGCGGGGCGGACGGTGAGCATGTGGCCTCGGCGGTGGGACCAGCAATAGCCAGTCCGGCCGGCGCGAGGTAGCCTGCCGCGATGATCACCCTCCTGCTCCTGGCCTGCGCGGGCTCGCCCGCCACCGACAAGACCCTTAGCCCCGGCGAGACCGGGGAGACTGACGAGACCGGCGAGACCGGCGAGACCGGCGAGACCGGCGAGACCGATCCCCTCGACCCGCTCACGCTGGCCGCGCGCGTCTCTGAGGACGAGCTGCGCCAGAGCATCGAGGACCTCGAGGGCTTCGGCACCCGCCACCTCGAGGCCGACAACCATGACGAGGTGCGCGCCTACCTCGTGGAGCGCCTTGTGGCCTACGGGCTCGACGTCACCGAGCACGGCTTCAGCGCGGACGGGGTGGCGGCGGGCAACGTCATCGCCGAGATCCCGGGCGCAGATCCATCCAAGGTTTGGATTTTTCAGGCGCACTTCGACTCCACCTCGGAGCTGGCTCCGGAGATCGCGCCGGGCGCCGACGACAACGCCAGCGGCGTCGCGGCGGTGCTGGAGGCGGCGCGCATCCTGGCGGACGTGCCGCTCCAGCGCACCGTCTGGCTGATCCTGACCGACGCCGAGGAGCAGGGCAGCCTGGGCTCGGCCGCGCTGGTCGAGGACCTGCCCCTCTGGGAGGTGACGGTCGAGGGCGTGATCGCGCCCGACATGATCGGCTACTGGCCGCGCGAGGACGGCGACGCCTTCGACATCCTCGGCGATGACGACTCCGAGGCGATGGTCACGGAGATGGCGGCGGTGGCCGACGCGCTGGGCGTCGCCAACAAGACCTGGATCAACCACCGCTACTGCTATGGCGACGACCACACCAACTGGCAGGAGGCGGACATCCCCGCCATCTCGCCCATGGACTGCGTCGAGGCCCACAACGTGCCCGGCACCGACGAGGGCTACGCCCACTACCACCGCTCCACGGACACGGTGGACACGCTCTACCTGCCGTTCACGGCCAGGGTGACGGGCGTGATCGTCGCCAGCCTGGCGGGCTGGGCGGGCGTCGCCGAGTAGGCGGCCTCAGTCCTCCCAGATCGCGCTCGAGCCGGCCTCGGGCGTCGTCAACGAGAGGTCGCCGTCCGGCCAGGCGACGCCGCCCAGCAGCGCGTACTCGAGGCGCACCCGACCCTCGCCCCCGTCGCCGCCCACGCTGTCGTCGAAGGAGGTGGTGCCGTTGGCCACGCCGACGCTGCCGTCGCCGCCCTGGGCTGAGACCGTCCCGCTGAGGGTGAGCGAGGGCGAGGCGAGCAGGATCTGGCCGCCGCTGCCGCCGCCGCCGCCGCCGATGTCGCCGCCCGCCCCCGAGACCGCCGTGCTGGCGTCGCCGCCGTCGGCTCGCAGCGCCCCGCTCAGCGCGATGGCCTCTCCCGCCCAGATGGCGATCAGGCCGCCGCCATCGCCGCCGCCGCCCGTCCGGTTGCTGCTCGAGGTGCCGTCGCTGTCGTCGTCCGGCGCCCCCGCCCCGCCCCCGGAGCCGACGAACCAGGTGAGCAGCGCGTCGTCGCCGTAGCTGGAGCCGCCCGAGGTGACGGCGGTGCCCGCGTAGTTGAGCCCGGTCCCGCCGGGGCTGCCGTAGCCGCCGCCGCCGCCAGAGTCCCCATGGTCCTCGCGCTGCGGATAGGAGCCGCCGCCGCCATAGTTGGCGGTGGGGGTGCCGCGCGCGCCGGTCCCGCGGTAGCTCTCGCCCTGGTAGGGGTTGACGCTGTTGCCGCTGACGGCGTCTCCGCCGCGATAACCAAGGCCAGATGCCTCGATCTCGCCAGCGATCGTCACCGTGCCCGTCGCGCGGAAGGCGATCACCCCGCCCCCCGCGCCCGCCCAGGCCTCCGCCGTGATCGCCGCGCCGGCGGGAACGTCCAGGTCGCCGTAGTGGGGGATGCGCTGCACCAGCACCACACTGGAGGCGGAGAAGCTCTCGGACAACGCCGGCTCTGTCGTGATGGTGTCGCCGGAGACGCTCGCCACGAAGACCGTGTCCCAGGTGCCGGCGTCGCTGCCCTGCTGGGAGAGGACCAGCAGCTCGTCGCCCTCGACGAAGGCCGTCGCGTCGTGCACGCTCAGGAGGGTGTCGCCCGCGCTGGCGCTGCCGTCCAGCAGGGTCCAGTCCGTGAGCGTCGTGGTCCCGGACACGCTCCAGTCGCCGTCGCCGCCCAGCCCGGCGTGGGGGCCGCGGACCACGGCGTCGTCGTAGGGGTCGGCGTCCCAGCCGTTGCGCAGGCCGTCGCCGTCGATGTCCTCGTCCGCGCAGTCCTGGGCGCCGTCCCCGTCGGTGTCCTCCGCGTCGCTGTCGTCGCAGTCGGTGGCGTCCGAGACGAAGCCCGCGGGCTGCTCGCAGCTCGGCTCGCCGCTGGCCGGGTCGCCATAGCCGTCGCCGTCCGCGTCCGCGTACCAGGTCCCGGCGTCGATGGCGCTCCCCTCGTCCACCTCGCCGTCGCAGTCCTCGTCGGCCGCGCCGTCGCAGGTCTCCTCGCCCTCCGGGCTCGCCTCCGCGTCGCCGTCATCGCAGTCATCGGCGTTGGTCGAGGTGTCTTCGGGCTGGGTGCAGGCGATGGTGGGCTCGGACGCGTCGCCGTAGCCGTCCCCGTCCGCATCCGCGTACCAGGTGCCCGCGTCCACCGCCTCGTCCTCGTCCGTCTCGCCGTCGCAGTCGTTGTCCAGGCCATCGCAGATCTCGCTGGCGTCCGGGTTCACCGCCGCGATCGCGTCGTCGCAGTCCATCGCGTCGGCGACATAGCCCTCGGGCGCCAGGCAGGCGATGGCGACGCTGTCCGGCTGGCCGAAGCCGTCGCCGTCCGCGTCGGCGTACCAGGTGCCGGCGTCGGCGGCGCTCTCTTCGTCGGCCTCGTCGTCGCAGTCGTTGTCCAGGCCGTCGCAGACCTCGCTCGCGTCGGGGTTCACGGCGGCGTTCGCGTCGTCGCAGTCGCCGGGCGTCTCGGTGGCGCCCTCCGGGACCTCACAGGTG
>CAZKWG010000316.1:0-8640 GCA_964556105.1 uncultured Enterobacterales bacterium
GGGGCGAAGAGGCGCGCGTCGCGGAGCTCTCGTCGGCACTCTCCTCGTCGTCGGGGCGCGCGTCGCTCACGGGCTACGCGGTGCATCGTCTCGGCGCGCTCTCGATCGTGGCAGCGCGACCCCACTCGTTCGGTGGGCCGAGCTTCGCGTTCAAGCCCTACCTCTCCCGCGCGTTCGGCGTCGCCAACCTCGATGCCTCGGGGGCCCGCCTCTGCGATCTGGTGGACGAGACCACCACCGATCCACTCGACGGCGACACCGACGATGACGGCCTCTCGGATGGGACCGAGGTGAACGAGACCGGCACCGATCCGCTCAATCCAGACACCGACGGCGGCGGCGTCCCGGACGGCGAGGAGGTCGCGCGCGACTCCGACCCCCTCCAGCCCGCCGACGATCTGCCGACCGTGGACACCGGCGACAGCGGCGACACCGATCTCGCCGACACGGGCGAGCCCGTGGACACCAGCGACGCCCTGTTCGGGGAGGACTACAAGGGTGGCGGTGGGTGCGCCTGCTCGAGCACATCCAGGAGTGGATTTTCACCCCTCCTGCTCACCCTGCTCGCCCTGGTCGGCCTCCGGCGCGCTGTCCCCGCGCCGAGAGGCCCCCGCAGCGGATCGCGCTGAATCAGCCGCCGCCGACGATCTCGAGCAGCTCGACCTCGAACTTCAGCGTGGCGCCGCCCGGGATCTTCGGGGGCGAGCCACGATCGCCGTAGCCGATCTCCGACGGGCAGACCAGGGTGGCCTTGCCGCCCACCTTCATCTTCTGCAGGCCCTCGGTCCAGCAGGGGACGACCCGCTTGAGCGGGAAGACGGCCGGCTCGTTGCGCTTGAACGAGCTGTCGAACTCCGTGCCGTCGATGAGCGTGCCGCGGTAGTGCACCTTGACGACGTTCTCCGCGGTCGGCGTGGCGCCGGTGCCGGCGGTCGTCTCCAGGTAGACGAGGCCGCTGGGCGTGGTCTGCGCGCCGGCCTCGGCGGCGGCCTTGGCGGCGAACTCCGCGCCCTTCTTCTTCTCTTCGGCCGCCTTGGCGTTGCCGCGCGCCATGGCGAGCTGCGTCAGCTTGGGTCCGTAGGTCTCGAGGTCGACCTTGGCCGTCTGGCCCGTGACCTGGTCCTTCAGGCCGGACTGCACCAGCTCGAGCTCCGCCGGCGTCAGCGAGAAGACCTCCACCGACTGACCGATGGAGAGCCCGAGCGCGTACAGCGTCTTGTCGTCCTCGGTGACCGGCGTGCCGGGAGCGACCGGCGCCGCGCCATCCGCGGAGGCGCTCGATCCGGCCTCGGGGGCTGCGTTCTCGGGGCAGCCCGTGAGGGCCAGGGCGCCCAGGAGGGCGAAGATGTACCTGTGCATCGGCGGTTCTCCAGAGAGGGTGCCGCGGGTTAACCGCGACCACGCCGCGGCGCCACGCTCAGCGCCGCCGCGGCTCAGGCGAACCGGACGCGCGCTCGGGACGGCGGATGGGGCATGGGGAGGTAGCGCGGCTCCAGCTTCTCGCGGGACAGGAGCTGGGGGCGCCGTTCGGTGCGCTCCACGGCGCGTCCCAGCGCGACCAGGAAGGCGACCACCTCCAGCCAGGCCAGATGGTATCCGAGACAGAAGTGTGCTCCGCCGCCGAATTGTGCGAGCTCGAGCGGCGTGGGGCCCGCGCGGCCTACCCACCGATCCGGGTCGAAGGTGTCCGGGTTCGGGAAGAGGTCCGCGTCACGCGACCAGACCGCCGGGGGGAGGCCGATTCTGGTGCCCGCTGGGATGTGCGCGCCCTCGAGATCGATCGCGTCGGTGGTCTGGCGCTCGAGGAACCAGGCCGGTCCGTACAGGCGGACGCTCTCGCGAAAGATGGCCTCGGCGAAGGGGAAGGCCTTCGCTTCGGCCATCGTCGTGGGCACGCCGGGGCCGCGCTGCGCCTCGCTCACCAGGCGGTCCCACAGGTCGTGCCGCTGCGCCAGCTCGAGGACGGCCCAGGCCGTGGTGGTCGCCGTCGTCTCGTGCCCGGCCAAGAAGAGCAGCCGGATGTTGTCTACGAGATCCCGGGTCGAGAGCGGCTGCCCTGCCTCGTCCCGCGCTCGCGCCAGCGCCGCGGTGATGCTGTCGCCGCCGGTGTCCTCGCGCCGCGCCTGCTCCACCATCGTCGTGATCGCGGCGTTGACCCACGCCGCCGCGCGAAGCGCGCGTCTCCGCGGCGACAACGGCAGGTCCCAGGGGATGGGCAGCAGGCCCAGCAGCAGCTCGCCGTACTGACGCCGCCAGGTAGGCAGATCCTGGTCGCCCACCCCCGTGATGCGGAAGATGACGTCCAGCGCCATCTCCTTCATCTCCTCGTGAACGGCGACCTGATCCTGGCTCGCCCACCGCGCCGCGCGGGCCTGGACGACCTCGGCGATGCGCATGCCGCTGCCGCTCTCCGCCAGCCCCTTCGGCGAGAAGATGGGGTTCATCACCATACGTACGCGCCGATGCTCCACGCCGTCCGAGGCGAGCAGGCTGCGGCCCAGGATGTAGTCGAGGGAGGCGCGCGCGCCAGCGTTGCCCACCTTGGGGTGCCGGAGGAGCTCAAACGAGCTCTGTGTGCATAGAAACAGATACCATTGCCCGAAGCCGAGGTTGACCCAGAACACCGGGCCCAGCGACGCCCGCGCCTCCCGCAGCGCGCCGACGACGTCTCGGTGGATTCGCAGCGCGTGTCCCAGGCCAGGGAGGGCGCCGGACATGACCGGAAAGCCCTGGCGCATGCGGGACGCAGAGACGTGAGCGGGCTTGGAGAGCGCGTTCATGGCCTGGGAGCATACACCAGCGACGGTCGGTCGCCAGGACCGATCAGCGCCTCCGGCGCGTCAGCGCCAGCGTCACGAGCAGCCCGAGCCAGCCGAGGCCCGGAGACGCGTCGCCCGCGGCGCAGGCGCAGCCCTCGGACTTGGATGTGTCCGTTCCGCCGCCGTCGCCGCCCGATCCGGCCACGTCGTCGAAGCCGTCACAGTCCTGATCGACGCCGTCGTCCGGCGTCTCGGTGGCGCCAGGGTAGCGGCCCGCGTCGTCGTCGTCGCAGTCGTCCTCGGTGGCGGCCGCGTAGCCCTCGGGGGCCTCGCATGCGCTGACCGTCTCGTCCGGATCCGTGTAACCGTCCTCGTCCGCGTCGGCATACCAGGCCGCGGCGTCCACGGCCTCCTGGTCGATGGTCCCGTCGCAGTCGTCATCGCGCGCGTTGCAGCGCTCGTCGGCGTCCGGGTTGACCTCGGCCGTGGCGTCGTCGCACTCGTCACAGGCGGAGAAGCCGTCTCCGTCCTGGTCGATGGCGCCCGTGGACCCATCACAGTTGTAGTCGGCGGGGTCCTCGCAGTCCTCCTCCAGCGCGCCGGGATTGTAGGCCGCGTCGGCGTCGTCACAGTCTCCGGCGGGGGCGTCGTCGGTGGCCTCCCCGGCGCCGTCGCAGGTCAGGTCCGCGCTCGCGACCTGGGCTTCAGAGCCGTCGGTGTAGCCGTCTCCGTCGGCGTCCACGTAGCACTGCTCGCCGCCGTCGCAGTCCTGGTCGATCTCGTCGCCGACCCGCTCGCTGGCGGCGGGGTTCACGTCCGCGTCCGCGTCGTCACAGTCGTCGGTGGGCGCCTCGGCCAGCGCCTCGCCGTCGCCGTCGCAGGCGATGTTGGCGCTGCTGACGGTGCTGGTCGCGTCGGGGCGATAGCCGTCGTCATCGGCGTCCAGATAGCAGATCTCCGTGCCGTCGCAGTCCTGATCGACGGCGTCTCCCGCCTGCTCCAGCGCGTCAGGCGAGACGGAGGCGTCGCGGTCGTCGCACTCTTCGCAGGCCGCCCAGCCGTCCTCGTCCAGGTCGTCGTAGCCGGTCGAGCCATCACAGTTGTAGTCGCTCGGGTCCGTGCAGTCGGTCTCGGCGGCGCCCGGGTGCCAGGCGTCGTCGCCGTCGTCGCAGTCGCCATCCAGGCTGCTGGCCAGCGCCTCGCCGCTGTCCGCGCAGTCCAGATCGCTGGACGCCACCGTCTCGCCCGCGTCCCCACGATAGCCGTCGTCGTCGGCGTCCAGGTAGCACAGCTCCGTCTCGTCGCAGTCGCTGTCCAGATCGTCGCCGGGAAGCTCCGTCCCGCTCGGGTTCACGGTCTCGTCCGCGTCATCGCAGTCGCCCGTGGGAGCGTCCGCCCGCGCCTCGCCCGCGCCCTCGCAGGAGAGATCGGCGCTGTAGACCGTGCTGGTCGCGTCGGGGCGATAGCCGTCCTCGTCCGCGTCCACCCAACACAGCTCCGCGTCGTCGCAGTCCTGATCCACCTCGTCCCCCGGCGTCTCGTCGGCGTCGGGGTGGATCGCGTCGTCCGCGTCGTCGCAGTCGGCCTGCGCGCTGGCGAGCGCCTCACCGGCGTCGTCGCAGTCCTCGTCCGAGGAGACCGCCGTCGACCCGTCCTCGGCCCGCGCGCCGTCCTCGTCCTGGTCCGCCAGGCAGATCTCGCCGCCGTCGCAGTCCTGGTCGAGCCCGTCGCCGACCAGCTCCGGGGCCGCCGGGCTCACCGTGTCGTCGTCATCGTCGCAGTCCCCGACCGGGTCGAGCCCGCTGGCCTCACCCGGGCCGTCACACGCGACGGTCTCCCCGGCGAGCGTGCTGGTGGCGTCCGGGCGGTAGCCGTCGTCGTCCGCGTCCAGATAGCAGCGGTCCACCCCGTCGCAGTCGCTGTCCACGCCATCGCCCGGGCTCTCTGTGGCGCCGGGGTAGATGTCCGCGTCGCCGTCATCGCACTCGGCGCAGGCCGCCCAGCCGTCGTCGTCGGCGTCCGCGTAGCCGGTGGACCCGTCACAATTGTAATCGGCAGGGTCCGTGCAGTCCGGCTCCGCCGCGCCTGGGTTGTAGGACGCGTCCTCATCGTCACAGTCGCCGGTCAGCGCGCTCAGCAGCGCCTCGCCGCTGTCCGCGCAGTCGCTGTCTGCCGAGGTGACCGTGGACGTCTCGTCCGGGCGGTAGCCGTCGTCGTCGTCGTCCAGGAAGCACAGCTCGCCGCCGTCGCAGTCCTCGTCGACGCCCGAGCCCGTGATCTCGTCGGCGTCCGGGAAGGCGGTGGCGTCGGCGTCATCGCAGTCGAGGTCGGCCTCCTCGCGCGCCTCTCCGAGCGCGTCGCAGCCGAGGTCGGGCGAGCGGACCACCGCGTCCGAGCGCGCCCCGTCATCGTCCACGTCCGCATAGCACCGCTCCGCGCCGTCGCAGTCCTGGTCCAGCTCGTCCCCTACGCCCTCGGCCATGGACGGGTTGACCTCGGCGTCGCGGTCGTCGCAGTCGCCCACCGGGGCGCTGTCGGGCGCCTCTCCCGCGTCGTCGCAGTCCTCGTCCGTCGATTCGGCGGTAGACGCGCTGTCCGGGCGGTAGCCGTCGGCGTCGGCGTCGGCGTAGCACCGCTCGCCGCCGTCGCAGTCGCTGTCCTTCTCGTCGCCCGTCGTCTCGTCGGCCCCCGGCCGGGTGGAGGAGTCGCCGTCGTCACAGTCGGTGTCCAGGGTGGCGAAGCCGGCGGTCGGGAGATCGCACCATGCGGTCGCCGTGGTCGAGCCGTACCCGTCCCCGTCGAGGTCCACGTAGTACGTGCCCTTCGTCGCCGTAGACGTCGAGGGGTCGGCGTCGTCGGCCAGCCCGTCGCAGTCCTCATCCGTGTTCAGCGCGTCACAGATCTCCGTCGCGGTCGGCCGGATCGCCGCGCTCGTGTCGTCGCAGTCGGTGGCGCTCGCGGCGTACCCGACCGCGGGCGGGTCGCAGAAGGCCGCCGAGACGGTGTCGCCGAAGCCGTCGCCGTCCGCGTCGACATAGACCGTGCTCTTCGTCGCTGCGGTGGCGTCGCCGTCCGCGTCGTCGGCCAGCCCGTCGCAGTCCTCATCGGTGTCCGAGGCGTCGCACAGCTCCCGCTGACCGGGGTTGACCGCCGCCGCGGCGTCATCGCAGTCGGTGGAGACCGCCGCGCCGGTCCCGCTCGCGCAGTCCAGGGACGAGCCCGTGATCACGGCGCTCGTGCCGTAATTGTCCCCGTCCTCGTCCACGAAGCAGTCGTCCAGGGCGTCGCAGTCCTGGTCCACGCCGTCCGCCACCGCCTCGTCCGCGCCCGGGAAGGCGGCGGCGTCCTCGTCGTCGCAGTCGGTGGAGACCGCCGCGCCCGACCCGGCCACGCAGTCGAGCCCGCTCCCGTCCGTGGTCGTCGCCGCGCCGAAGCCGTCCTCGTCGGCGTCCGTGTAGCAGGTGTCCACGCCGTCGCAGTCCTGGTCCACGCCGTCCGCGACCGTCTCGTCCGCGCCCGGGTAGGCGGCGTCCGAGAGATCGTCGCAGTCCGCGACCGCGGCATATCCATCGCCATCAGCGTCGATATAGCCGTGGTAGATGGTCGCCTGACCCTTGCGCGAGCTGTAGTAGTAGGCGCCCACGATCACGTCGTCGTAGCCGTCGCCGTTGACGTCTCCCGCGCCCGAGACCGCCCAGCCGAAGTAGTCGAAGCTGCTCGCGGCGTCCAAGGTCGCGCTCTCGGTGGTCGAGACGCCGCTGGCCGATCCTTCGAACAGGTAGGCGCGCCCCGTGTACGCGCTGTAGCGATCCGCGCCGACGATGACGTCGTCGTAGCCATCGCCGTTCACATCGCCGGCCCCGGAGACGTCCCAACCAAAGTAGCTGGCGGTGCTCTCGCCATCCAAGGTGGTGTGCGCAGCGCTGGACAGTCCGCTCGCGGAGCCCACATAGATGTACGCGCGGCCCGTGCTGCTGGAGTAGGTGTTCGCGCCGACGATGATGTCGTCGTAGCCGTCGCCGTTGACGTCGCCCGCGCCCGCGACCGAGCGGCCGAAATTGCTGGACGTGATCTCGCCGCTCAACGTCAGGCTGGCCGTGCTCGCCGGGCCGCTGGCGGCGCCGTGGTAGACGTAGACCCGTCCTATCGAGGAGCCATAGGAGTAGGCCCCGACGAGGATGTCGTCATAGCCATCGGCGTTGACGTCGCCCGCGCCCGCCACCGCCTCGCCGAAGTAGCTGCTGGTGGCCTCGCCGGTGAAGGTGACGCTGACCGTGCTGGACACGCCGCTGGCCGAGCCGAGGTGCAGGTTGGCCTTCCCCGTCCGCGAGCTGAAGCCCGCCGCGCCGATGACCACGTCGTCGTAGCCGTCGCCATCGACGTCGCCCACGCCCGCGACGCTGTCGCCGAAGGTGGTGGTGGCGTCCCCGTCGATGGTGGTCGCGGCGGTCGTCGCGAGGCCGCTGGCCGACCCGTGGAAGATGTAGACCCGCCCGCGGGTGCTGGCCGTCGGGTAGAGCCCGGTCGAGGAGACGATGACGTCGTCGTAGCCATCGCCGTTGACGTCGCCGGCCCCGTCGATGGCGCTGCCGAACAGCGCCCCCGTCGCCTCGCCCGTGAGCGTCGCGCTGGCCGTGGTGTTGATCCCGCTGGCCGATCCGAGGTGCAGGGTCACCCGGCCCGTGTCGTCGCTGTAGCCGGTGGCCGCCACGATCACGTCGCCGTAGCCGTCGCCGTTGACGTCGCCCGCGTCCGCCACCGCGCTGCCCACCTGCATGCCGATGGACTCGCCGGTGACGGCCGCGCTCGCGTAGGTGTAGATGGGATCGACGGTCAGCGGATAGCGCGCTCCCGCGTCCTCCACCACCACACGAAAGCCACCCTCGGTCCGCTCGAAGCGGGCGTCGAGCGTCACGCCGTCCGCGTCCCAGGCGGCCAGCCCGCGGATCGTCCAGCCCAGCCCCTCCGGCCCGCGCAGCCAGAGCTCCCCGTCGCCCACCGTCAGGGTCGCGTCTTCGATCTCGACGTCGATGAAGAGCGGCCCCTCGCCCGCGGGCGGCGCGTCCAGGGTCCAGCCCTGCTGCGGCCCGTCCTGTCCTTGCCTCCACCAGGCCTCGATCCCCGCGGTCCCGCGGATCGGCGCGTCCGGGCGGCCCCAGGCGGCGGTGCGGGAGACCAGCGCGCCGCCGGGGCGCTGCACCCTGGCCTCGCTCGGGTCAGAGACCTCGGACGGCGGCGACCCCTCCGGGGCGCAGCCGGCGAGCGCGATCAGGCAGGACAGGAGGCGGTGGAGCCGAGGGGGCGCGTGGCGCATGGACGAGGACTCCGCCCATCCTGGGACCCCGGGTCGATCCCTGAACGGATGGTTGGAGCATCATGCCATTGTTGTACCTGTTCGTGAGCGCTTCGTGGCGATGCGCGCGATCCTTTCGTCAAAAGCTGCCGTCCAGGTGGAGACCGACCTGACCGAGGCCAACGGTCGGCGTGAGCGCCACGCGCAGGCCCCGCTCGGGCGCTTCCCCGCGCGCCGTCTCGCGGCCGTTCGCGGCGAGGCCGGCCGCCACGGGCATCCCCACCACGCCGAGCGCCGCGCCGCCGTACATCAACCCGTAGCTCTCCGCGACGAGCCCGGTGGTGCTCACCGCCAGTCCCGCCAGACCGGTGGCCAGCGTCCAGCGTCTCACCCTGCGATCATCCAACCCAAGGGCCTCGGCGCGGCGCTGGCCGGCCCAGGTGGCGCCGCCGATGCCGCCCACGGCGCCGCCGACCGGGGCCGTGAGGAGCGGCAGGTAGCACTCCCAGCCGTTGCTGGTCCAGCAGCCCGCCGCGCCCAGCCCGCCGCCGACCGCGCCGCCCACCACCATCCCCCCGAGCTCGCCCG
>CAZKWG010000317.1:0-8639 GCA_964556105.1 uncultured Enterobacterales bacterium
CTGCGCGTTGCTCGGGGATATCGCCATCGCCGAGCGCGCCGCGGCGACGATGCTGGGCGAGGCGGAGGGCGACCAGGCTGGAAGCCAGGTGGCTGGCGCGGGCGACATGAACGAGGATGGACGGAATGACCTGATGATCGCGGCGTTTCAGGCGGTCGCGGACGCTGGCTCCGTCGCCGACGGGAAGGTCTACATCGTCCGTGGCGAGGTGGCGGGCGCTCAGCCCCTGGCCGAATCGCTCGCGACGATCTCGGGCGACGACGAGCAGGCGGGCTTCGCGATCTCTGGCGGGACGGACGTGAACGGAGACGCGCACATCGACCTGCTGATCGGCGCCAACGCCACGGACGTCATCGGGACCGACGAGGGCGCGGCCTACCTGCTGCTGGGGCCGGTGACGGGAGACATCCATCTGAAGACCGCCGACGCCATGCTCTGGGGAGACTCCGCCGAAGATCTGGCCGGCTACACGGTGAACACGCGGGGGGACATCAACGGAGACGGGCGCGCGGATCTGCTCGTCGGCACCCCCTTCGACGCGGACGGTGGCTCCGGGGCGGGCGCGGCCTGGCTGGTCCTGTACCCAGAGGACATGGATCTGAGCGGCGCGGACGCCAAGCTGATCGGAGAGCGCCCCGGCGATGGGGCGGGCTGCGCGGTGTCGATGCCTGGCGACACCGACGGTGACGGGCAGGAAGATCTGGTGGTCAGCGCGTTTCTGGCCTCCGATGGCGCCGATGACCAGGGCATCGTCTATGTGGCGGTGGGGCCCTTCGACGGGCCATCGGAGCTCTCGGACGTGGACGGGACCCTGAGGGGCGAGGCGGCCGACGATCGGGCGGGCGTCGCGCTGGCGGCGCCGGGCGACGTGAACGGGGACGGCTACGCTGATCTGCTGGTGGGCGCCGACGCGAGCTCCGAGGATGTCGGCGGCGCCTATCTGGTTCATGGGCCGATCCTGGGTGAGACCAGCCTGGCGGAGTCCGTGGTGAAGCTGGTGGGCGACGACGCCGACGACCTCGTGGGCGCGGGCTACGCGGTCGCCGCCCCCGGGGACATGGACGCCGACGGCGCCCAGGATCTGGTCGTGGGAGCCTGGAGCTACCTGGACTGTCCCAGCGCGGCCTTCCTGGTCTATGGTCCCTTCGACGGCGTGGTGCAGCTCTCGGACGCGCGGGAGGGCCTCGTCGGCAGCCGCCTGATCCAGGAGAGGGGCTGCGACGCCCTCGGGAGCTCGCTGGCCGGCGTAGGAGACACCAACGAGGATGGACGGGCCGACCTGCTGATCGGCGCGCCGTGGTACGCCGACGCCAGCAAGCAGGGCGCCGCCTACCTGGTCCTCGGCTCCGGTCTCTGAGCGCCAGCGGATTGACATCGCTCAAGCACCATGCCAGACTGATGGGTTGGCATGACGGTGAAGCGCTTCCTGATCCTCCGAACGCTGCCCATCTGCCTGCTCCAGGCATGCGGCCCGATCTCATCGCCGAAGACGGGCGAGAGCGGCGCCGACACCGCCGAGGCCTCCGGCACAGGCGAGCCTGTCCCGTTCACCCGCGACCCGACGCTGCCGCAGCTGGACGGCTTCGTGATGCCCATGGACCGCTACGAGCGCCTCGCCGACAGCTTCGGCATGCGCGCGCTCTCGCTGGAGGATGACCGCCCCGACTTTCACCGCGGCGTCGACTTCGTCGGCGCGACGGGCGACCCGATCTACAGCGTCGGCGACGGGGTCGTCCATCGGGTCCGCCCCGAGGACGTCGAGGCCGAGAGCAGCGCCTACCTGATCGTGAAGCACACGCTCGTGAGCCCGGTCGCGTTTCATGGCGAGGAGGTCGAGGAGGTCTACAGCTTCTACGCGCACCTGTCGGCCTTCGAGGTCGAGGAGGGAGACGCGGTCGAGGCGGGGGAGCTCATCGCCAGGGTTGGGACCAGCGGCGGCGTCGAGACCCCTCACCTGCACCTGGAGATTCGCCTCGGGAGCTGGTGCAGCCTGGAGTACCAGCTCGAGGACCCCACCAGCAGCTGCGCCGTCGGCTACGATCCGGCCGTCCATCCCTTCCACGCCGTCCCGCTGGGCGAGGCCGGGGGGATGAGCGTCCTGGTCAGCGAAGAGGGCGCCTACACCCTGACGATCACCAGCGATCGCGAGGACATCGACCTGAACCGGGTGGAGACCGATCTCGGGGCCTTCGACTTCGACACGCGCGAGGGCCTGGACGCCTCCAGCGAAGAGCGGCTGGACGAGACGGATCTCGGCTGGGTCCAGCTCGAGCCCTCGCCGCTGCTCCCCGATGACCCCACGTCGGTGCTGACCTTGAGCTTCCCGGCGCGCCCGGCCTGGGTCGAGGTGAGCGACATCTACGGCGTCGGGTGGCGGCTCGAAGGATCCGAGTCGCGCGACAGCGATCGCTGAGCACGCCTCGAACGCCCCCGCCGCGACGCTGAGCCGAATTTTAGGATAGAGGCTCGCGATGGCTGATCGCCAGGCGCACCCGCTGCCCACCGGCGCCCCCTCCTCCCCTGGGGCCGGCGGCGATGTGCGCATGAGCGCCACGCCATGGGATCTCGAGCTTCGGCCAGGCGAGCTGTGGCGCTGGTTCCTCACCGGCATGCCCGCCAGCCTCCAGATGTGCGCCCAGGACCGCGCCGACCTGCTCGCGGAGGTCCGGCAGAAGTTCGTTCGGGACGTCTACCTGATCGCGGCGATGATCACCTTCTTCAACGTGACCTACTGGTTCAGCGACGCCTGGCTGATGGCGGCCGTTCCAGGCGCAGCCGAGACCTTCGCCCTGGGGCGGACGAAGCTGGTGGTGCTGGCCCTGGTCACCGTGGTCGTCCACACGCTCTTCCCGCGGCGGGTGTACCTGCTGGGTCTGGTAGCGGGCGCCGCTGCCTTTTACATCATCGGCGACCTGTTGGGACGAATCGGCTCCCCGAGCACCGCCTGGTTTGGTTTTCTGTATCCGTTCGCGCTCATCTCCATCGGGCAGTGGCTCACGCCCATTCAGCGCGCGGGCGTCGTCCTGGTGTACGGCGTAGCGATGCTCGGCGGCTACTTCTCGGCGAACCCGGCCTGGCTCCTCGACCCGCTGCTGGGGCCGACGGTGGGCTATTTTCTCTACGTGCAGGCGATGAGCTATTTTATCGGGTTGTTCGTGGATTACTCCAAGGCCCGCCATTTCATGACCCAGCGCGACCTGAAGCGGGCCCGCGCCCACCTGGAGGAGCGCGTGGCGGAGCGAACCCAGACGCTGCAGCAGCTGGTGGCGCAGATGGACCGGGTCCAGGACCTGGAGCGCACGCGGCTCGCGCGGGAGCTGCACGACGAGGTCGGCCAGGTCCTGACGGCGCAGCGTCTGGCGATGCGCCTCGCGAAGCGCCGCTACAACCAACGCGACCAGGATATCGGGCCCAACCTCGATCAGCTCGAGGGGCTGGTCGAGGAGGTCACGGTGCAGTTCCGGGAGGTGCTGCGCGCGCAGCGGCTGAGCGTGCTGGACGAGCTGGGATTGGAGAAGGCGCTCCAGCAGCTCGCGCACCGCGCGACCACCCGGCTCGACCTCCCCTGCGAGCTGCGCATCGTCCCCTCCCCGCTCACGATCGATCCCGAGCTGGAGCTGATCGTGTATCGCTGCGTGCAGGAGGGGGTCACCAACGCCGCGAAGCACGCCCGCGCGACCCGGCTGCAGGTCGAGGTCCGAGCCTCCGAGGAGGAGCTCGTCGCGACGGTGACCGATGACGGCGTGGGCATCGGGGCCTCCGGTGGACAGGGCTTCGGCCTGCTGGGGGTCCGCGAGCGTGTGGTGGCCGCGCGTGGCATCTTCGAGGTGAGCGCGCTCCCCGAGGGCGGGACGCGCCTGCAGATCCGCCTGCCGCTGACCCGAGGAGAGCCATCGTGATCCGTGTGTTCCTGGTAGACGATCACGCCCTGGTGCGCGCCGGCATGGCCGCGCTGCTGGGCGAGGAGCCCGACATCGAGGTGGTTGGGCAGGCCAGCGGCGGGTGGCAGGCGCTGCGCGAGCTGGGAGACATGACGCTGAACGTGGACGTCGTGCTCATGGACATCTCCATGCCCCAGCTCAACGGCCTGGAGGTGCTGCGCAAGCTGCGCGCGCTTCGCCCAGGAGTTGAAGTTCTCGTGGTCTCCATGTACTCTGAGCAGGAGTATGGCCGCGCCTTTCAGGAGGAGGGGGCCGCCGGATATCTGTGCAAGGACGAGACCGACAAGGAGCTCGTCCAGGCCGTGCGCGCCATCCACAGCGGTCGCTCCTACTTCTCCCGCAAGCTCGGCCAGCGCCCCGAGCCCACCCTCCCACATCACGCCCTGTCTCCCCGAGAGCTCCAGGTCTTCCTGCTCATCCTGGACGGCCGACAGACCACGGACATCGCCGCCGAGCTGAACCTGGGCATCAGCACGGTGAGCACCTACCTCAAGAGCATCCGGGAGAAGCTGAACGTGAACGGCGTGGCGGAGATCGTGCACTATGCCCACCGCCACGGGCTGGTGGGCTGAGCGGCCCGGTCGGCGCTCCCGCCGCCGGGCTCAGTCCAGGTCCTCCAGCGCCTCCGCCGTGCACGCCGCCGGCGCCGAGACGGGGTTGCAGCGGGCCGGGTTCCCCTCCGGGATGGCCCCCGTGTAGGTGGAGCCCTCCGCGGCGACGGGCAGGTCGGTGCTGATGCTGTGACAGGCCACCGAGAGGGCGGCCTCGAGCCCGGCGGCGTTGTCCTCATCGGGCTCGGACGCGCTGTCCGCCGTGCAGGTCACCAGATAGCCCTCCGAGACGCGCGCCCGGATCTCGTCGAAGCCGCCGATGGGGTCGTCGATCTTGAAGACCGCCGCGAAGGCCTCGTCCGGATCCGTGGCGCGCGGGAAGAGCAGCCGCCCCTCCGCGACGGGCGCGTCGCTCAGGTACTCGTCGCGGTAGTCGCCGGAGTCCAGGAGCGCGAAGAGCACCTTGCCGCGGAGCTCCGAGAGCGTCGGCCAGCCGCGCTCGGAGAGCGCCAGGGGCAGGCTCTCGGCGTCTCCTCGCAGGTCGTCTGGCGTGAAGATCCGCGACCGCGGCCACACCTCGAGGATCGCCTCCTCCAGCTCGCCCCAGCGGCCGCTCAACATCTCGAGCGAATCGATCGCGGCGTCGATGTCGTCCTTGGGCTCCAGCCAGACGGTGAGCGGCAGGTGGCAGGGGTTGGCGTCCGACCAGCCCTTCAGCTCGGCGAGGCAGTCCGAGAATTGCAGGCAGGTGGTGCCGGCGTCCACGTTCGGGATGTGGAAGACCTGCCACCCCAGCTCGGTGTTCAGGTGCAGGTCGAGCTCCACCTGGCGGACGCCGAGGTCCTGGAGCTGCTCTCCCAGCGGCGCGTGGCTGTAGGCCCAGCTGTCGTCGAGCGGGCTGTCCGGGGCGAGGTGGTAGGAATTGTGTGTGCCCAGCGCCTGCGCGTGGTTCAGGCGCAGCGTGTCCTCCAGAGGGCCCGGCGCCTCGCAGACCGGCTCCGCGGCGGCAGTGTCGCCGCCCGACGACTTGTCATCACAGGCGACCAGGCTGAGAAGGATCAGACCGCGCACGGGAGCTCCGGAGGTGTAGGGCGGCATTCTAGCACGCGCCGCACCTCGCCCATGCCGCCCAGGGCGATGAGCCCCAGGCCTTCGTAGCGGTCGGGGAGCTCGCGCATGGGACACGAGCTTGTCTCCGCGCGTGGACATGGGGTGACGCGGGCGCGATGCAGGCGCTATGTTCGTGGCGTGTCCTCCACGATCCGGCCCGCGTGATCCTACCCGAATGAGCCCTGCCGCATGACCTCTGTTGAAGCGCTGCTCGCGCGCGCGCAGGTCGAGCAAGACGAGGGGCGCTACGCGTCGGCGCTGGCCTTGCTGGACGAGGTCATCGCCGCCCTCGCGAGCGCTCCGCCCGATGATCCGCGGCTCCTGAACACCCAGCTCAGCCGCGTCAAGGCGCTCTACCGGGTGGGTCGCGGCGCCGAGGCGATCCGCGAGGGGCGCCAACTGCTGGCTCGCTGCGCGAACAACCAGGATCCGGCCCTGCACGCCGCGGTGCTGGTCGCGCTGGGCTTCGCGCTGATCCACCGGGGAGACGTCCTGTCGGCGCAGCGCCTGGCGGGCGCCGTGCTTGCCCTCGCGCGGGAGCACCCCCTCCCTGAGGCCGAGTCGAACGCGCTGCTCTTGCGCTCGGAGGTCGAGGTCCGCCAGGGGCGATACAAGGTGGCGGACGCGACGATAGCCGAGGCCGCGGCGGTCGCGCACGCCGCCGGCCTGCACAAGGCATGCTGCAGAATCCTCCGCACCCGCGCCGAGTCGCTCATCGTGTTGGGTGACCTGAGGCTGGCGGCGGAGTGCGTCACCCAGGCGATGGAGATCGCGGAGCGCCTGGAGAACCGCTTCCTGCGCGTCAAGGCGACGATCACGCTGGGCCTGGTGCACCTGTACGCCTCGCGATCCGCCGAGGCCGCCGAGGTGGGCGCCGCGGCCGCGGCCCTGGCCGAAGAGATCGGGGACTGGACCGGGCTGTTCATGGCCCTGACGGTGCGCGGCGACGCGGCGACGGCGCTCGGCTCGTATGACGAGGCGGAGCAGCACTACCGCCGCGGGCTCGAGCTGCACGAGGTGCCCGCCTGGGTGCGCGCCACCCACGCGCTGAACCTGGCCATCCTGGCCGTGCACCGCGGCCGCTGGTCGGAGGCGGCCGAGCAGGCCGAGCGCCTCTGGGCAGAGCAGAAGGGGCCTCTGGGCGCGATGGCGTCGGCGGTGGCGTTCGCCGCCTGGCTGGGACGGGGCGCTCGGGAGGAGGCCTCCCTCTGGGAGCGTCGGGCGCGTCAGGCCTTGCCCTCGCTGGGCCGGGCGGAGCCCGATCTGGCGGTCGTGCTGGAGCGTGGCGTCGCCGTCTGTACGCGTGAGGCCCATGATCCTCGCCTGCTGGGCCTCGCCGCGCGCGGCCTCACCCTGGCCTGGGCCACCTGGAACACGCCGGGGCGGGAGCCGAAGCTGGCCCGCTGCTCGGCCTCGCTGGTCTCGCTCGCGGCGCAGGGCGCGCCTGTGCCGGTGGGGCCCTTCGACCTGCTCGATCCCGTCGGCGCCGGCGGCATGGGCGAGGTCTGGCGTGCGCGCAGCGTCGAGGACGGATCGCTGGTGGCGATCAAGCTGGTGACCGCCCAGGCGGCCCGCAAGCCGGGCGTCGTGGCGGCCCTGCGCGCCGAGGTGCGCGCCGTGGCGCGGCTCAACCACCCCAACATCGTCGCGGTCTTCGACAGCGGGCTGCTCGACGGGGCGGTGGCGGCGATGACCGGGGGCCGGCTGACCGCGGGGAGCCCCTATCTGGTGATGGCGCTGTGCGAGGGGAACCTGCTGAGCATGGTGGGCAGGCTCCCCTGGCCCGCGTGTCGGGAGCTGCTCGCGGCGCTGCTGGAGGCCCTCGCGCACGCGCACGCCCGAGGCATCGTGCACCGGGACATCAAGCCGGACAACGTGCTGCTGAGCGCGGGGCAGCCTCGGCTGACCGACTTCGGGCTGGCCCGCTCCATCGGCGAGGTGGACGGGCGGGTGTGCGGCACGCCGGCCTTCATGGCGCCCGAGCAGATCCGCGGCGACTGGCGCGCGGTGGGACCCTGGACCGATCTCTACGCGCTCGGCTGCCTGGCCTGGACCCTGCTCACCGGCGCGCCGCCCTTCGGCAGCGCCCCCGCGCAGCGGGTCATGGAGCGCAAGAACACGGAGGATCCCAGGAGTCTTCAGCCCGATCGCCTCCTGCCGGCCGGCCTGAGGGCCTGGCTGGACACGCTGCTGGCGCGAGACCCGGCCGCCCGATTCGCCTGCGCGGCGGACGCGCTGCGCGCCCTGCAGGCGCTGAGCGTGGACGTCGACGTCGCGCCCGACCTGATCGCGCAGAGAGCCTGGGCGAGCTCGCCGCGGGACAACGCGACCTTTCAGTGGGAGGAGGTGCTCGATCCCGAGGAAGGCTCGCCCTCGGCCCCCGAGCTGGCCTCAGCGCGCGTCGAGACGCCGCCAGACTGGAGAGCGGCGCGGAGGGCGGCGAGCCCGCCCGGGTCGAGCCTGGCGACCTTCGGCACGCGTGAGGTCGCGGTGATCGGGCGCGAGGCGGAGCAGGACGCGCTGTGGGCGGCGCTGCGCGGCGAAGGGGCGCGCGCGGTGGTGCTCACGGGGGCCGCGGGCGTGGGCAAGACCCGGCTGCTCCAGTGGCTGGCGCACCGGGCCAGCGAGACCGGCGCCGCGACGGTGATCGGGCTGACGGGCGGGGAGCTGGGGCGCTCGCTGCGCACCCCGCTGCGCTGGATCGGCCTCGAAGGGAGCACCTTACGCGAGGCGATATCCACACATCTCGATCTCGACGACGACGCGCTGGTCCGCCGGATCGCCGAGCTCGTCGAGCCCGGCGTGCACTGCGCCGTCCCGCTCAGCGCCTTGGAGCGCGCCGCGACCCTGCGCGTCCCCCTGGCGCGGCTGGCCAGACAACGGCAGATCCTGCTGGTCCTCGACGACGCCCAGTCGGGCGCGGACGATCTGGCGCTCATCGCCAGCCTGCTCGACGATCCGGGCGGGTCCACGATCCTCGCGGTGATCGCCGCGCGCGACGACCTGTTGGCTCAGGCGCCCGACGCTACCCTGATCC